>CATPBQ010000109.1 GCA_955652795.1 uncultured Steroidobacteraceae bacterium
CTCGGCATGATCACCCGCGTCGACGCGGTGCTGGCGCTGTCCAACTCCGGCGAGACCCCGGAGCTGGTGCTGCTGCTGCCGCACCTGAAACGCCTCGCCGTGCCGCTCATCTTGATGACCGGCAAGACCGATTCGACGCTCGGGCGCGCCGCGAACGTGACGCTCGATGTCGGCGTGCCCGAGGAAGCCTGCCCGCTGAATCTCGCGCCCACCGCCAGCACCACGGCCACGCTCGCCATGGGCGATGCGCTCGCGGTCGCGGTGCTCGAGGCGCGCGGCTTCACCCGGCAGGACTTCGCGCGCTCCCACCCCGGCGGCGCGCTCGGCAGAAGGCTGCTGCTGCATGTCGAGGACCTGATGCGCACCGGAGCGGCCGTCCCGCGCGTCGCGCCCGACGCCCGCTTGAGCGAGGGCCTCATGGAGATGTCGCGCAAGGGTCTGGGGATGACGGTGGTGGTCGATCATGAGGAGCGCATCCTCGGGGTGTTCACCGACGGGGACCTGCGCCGCGCGCTCGACCGGCAGATCGACGTGCACGCCACGGTGATGAGTGCGGTCATGACGGCGCACGCTAGGACCATCGGCCCGCGCGAGCTCGCGGCCGAAGCCGTGCACCTCATGGAGGTGCACCGGATCACGGCGCTGCCGGTCAGCGACGCAAACGGCCGCCTGGTCGGCGCGCTCAACGTGCACGATCTGCTGCGCGCCGGCGTCGTGTGAAGCGCGCGGCGGGCTCGCCCATGCCGAACGCCATCAGCTTGCTGGTGCTGGACGTGGACGGCGTGCTGACCGACGGCCGGCTGTACTTCGGCGCGCGTGGCGAAGCGCTCAAGGTGTTTCACGTGCACGACGGGCACGGCATCGCGCAATTGCGTCGCGCCGGGATGCAGGTAGCGGTGATCTCGGGCAGGCGCTCGCCGATGGTGGCCGCGCGCTGCCGCGAACTGGGCGTGCACCATGTGCAGCAGGGAGTGTCGGACAAGCTGACTGCCTTTGCGCGCCTGTGCGCGCGCCTGGATTTGCAGCCCGCCGCGTGCGCCTGTGTCGGCGATGACCTGCCGGACGTGCCGCTGATGCGCGCCGTGGCGCTCAGCTTCGCGGTCGCGGATGCGCACCGCGAGGTACGGCGCGCCGCCGATGTCGTGACCCGGCGTCGCGGCGGACGCGGCGCGGTGCGTGAGGTGTGCGATCACCTGCTCGCGTTGCGAGCGCGCCAGGCGCGGGCGCGATGATCTATCGGGCGCTGGCGATCCTCGCACTGGTGGCGCTGATCGTCGGTGTCGTGGTGCTCTCCGGAGGGCAGCGCGAGAGCACCGCGCCGGCGACCGTCGGGCCGCTGCACGACCCCGGCTATGCGGCCCGCAAGGCGCGCCTCATCCAGACCGGCCCCGACGGACGAGCGCTGTACACACTCGACGCCGCACAAATTCAACAGCAGCCGAACCAGGGCACGGTGGACCTGCAACAGGTGCAGCTGGAGTTTCGCGACACGAGCGGTGATTCGTGGACCGCCCGCGCCGATCGCGGCCAGCTCGCCCAGGGGAGCGGCGTGGTGCAGCTCGAGGGTGGCGTGCGGGTCGTCGGCGCACTGCCGGACAGCGGCGAGCCCGCCGAGATCTCCACCGAGCACCTGGTGTTCGACACCCGGGCGCAGATCGTCACCACGCACGATCCGGTCACGCTGCTCGTGTCGGGTCGGAAGTTGCACGCGCAAGGGCTGGTTGCGAGCTTGAAGGAGCGTCACGTGCAGTTAGAATCGGCCGTGCATGGCTCGTTCCAGCCGTAAGCTGATGCTGCTCCTGGCCGCGGCGCTCGGCGGCGCCGCGGCCCCGGCGCCAGCGCTTGCGCTGCAGCCCGGCCAGCAACCGATCACCGTCGATGCGGCCTCCTCTGATATGGATTACCGGACGAACACGCTGGTATTCAGCGATGTCGTCATATCGCAGGGAGCCACCCGCGTGCAGGCGGATCACGCGCACGCCACCGGACTTAACTTCGCCAACAGCCGCTGGACGTTCGAAGGCAAGGTACGCATCGACGCGGAGCAGCACGGCAACCTGCGCTCCGACCAGGCGACGGTCGAATTCAAGGACAACCGCATTGCACGCGCCACGATCACCGGCAAACCCGCCGAATTCGAGCAGAAGCGCACCGACTCCGACCAGATGGCGCGCGGTCACGCCGGTGAGATCATCTATGACCTGAATGACGGAACCGTGCGGCTGACGGACGAGGCCTGGCTGACGGACGGGCAGAACGAGATCTCGGGTCCCCTGCTGGTGTACAACATCCGCGCGCAGCGCGTGCAGGCGGCCGCAGCGCCCGGCACGGATCAGCGTGTGCACATCACCATCACACCGCACGGCGTGCCCGGCCCGGGCAAGACTGAACCCGCGAAACCCCCGCCCCCCGATGCCGGCAAGGGCGATCCTGCCAAACCGCAACCGACCGCGCAGCCATGAGTGCCCTGCAGGCTACGGGACTCGCCAAGAGCTACAAGTCCCGTCAGGTCGTGCGCGACCTGTCGCTCGAGCTCGCCCGCGGTGAGGTCGTCGGACTCCTCGGGCCCAATGGTGCCGGCAAGACCACCGCCTTCTACATGATCGTCGGGCTCGTGCCGTGCGACGCGGGCCGCATTCGCCTGGAGGACACCGATATCACGCTGCTGCCGATGCACCGCCGGGCACAGCTCGGCCTCGGCTACCTGCCGCAGGAAGCCTCGGTGTTCCGCAAGCTGACGGTGGAAGACAATGTGAGGGCGATTCTGGAGACCCGGCCGGACCTGGAGCGCGCCGCACGCCAGCAGCGCCTCGAGCAGCTGCTCGAGGAGCTGCGCATCGGCCACGTGCGCAGAATTCTCGGCATGGCGCTCTCGGGCGGGGAGCGGCGGCGCGTCGAGATCGCCCGCGCCCTGGCGGCCGAGCCGCGGTTCATGCTCCTGGATGAACCGTTTGCGGGCGTCGATCCGCTGTCCGTGCTGGATATCCAGCGCATCATCCGCGAGCTGACCCATCGCGGCATCGGCGTCCTGATCACTGACCATAATGTGCGCGAGACCCTCGGCGTCTGCGCCCGGGCCTACATCGTCAATCAGGGCACCGTTATTGCATCCGGGAGTGCGGAAGAAGTCCTTGCCAACCCCCAAGTCCGTGAGGTGTACTTGGGCGAGTCGTTCCGGCTGTGAGCACTCCCGGACAGCAGAAGCCAAATACTTTGTTTTTCAAATAGCTACGAAATGAATCTGGAAGGGCGGTCACCAGCCCTTCGCAACTCACCATGCTGAAACCCTCTCTGCAGCTGAAGCTGGGTCAACAACTGACCATGACCCCGCAGCTGCAGCAGGCGATCCGGCTCCTGCAGCTGCCGGCGCTCGAGCTCCAGGCGCACATCCGCGAGCTGCTGGAGACGAACGTGATGCTCGAGTCCGACGAGGCCGAGGGCACCGGCACGTTCGAGGTGCTGGTGACCGCCGCCGAACAGCCCAGGCCCCCGGAGCGCACCGCAGAGAGCACGGTCGAGGTGCTCGACGACGGCTGGGGCGAGCACAGCGTCGGACCTGCCGAAACCCCCTGGAGCGGCGACGAGGACGAGCGCCAGCAGGAATACGCCGACGCCAGCGGTCAGTCGCTGCAGGATCACCTGATGTGGCAGCTGGAGCTCGCGGGCCTGCAACCCCGGGAACTCGCGGTGGCGCGCGCCATCGTCGATGCCATTAGCGACGACGGCTATCTCACCGAATCGCTCGCGGAAATCGCGCACACGCTGCGCCCGGAGCTCGAGTGCTCGGCGGAGGAAGTGCACAGCGTGCTCGGCCGGGTACAGGCC
>CATPBQ010000110.1 GCA_955652795.1 uncultured Steroidobacteraceae bacterium
GAGTACTCGCCGCGCCCGACCAGATCGCCGTTCATGCCGAGGCACATGGAGCAGCCCGATTCGCGCCACTCGGCGCCGGCCTCGAGAAACACGCGGTCGAGGCCTTCCGCTTCCGCCTCTCGCTTGACCTGCTGCGCGCCCGGGCCCACCAGCATGCGCAGTCCCGGCGCGATGCGGCGGCCGCGCAGCACCTGCGCGGCGCTGCGCAGGTCAGACAGGCGCGCATTGGTGCAGCTGCCGAGGAACACCACGTTCACGGGCTGATCCCGGATCGGTTGGCCGGCCGTGAGCCCCATGTAAGCGAGCGCCTGGGCAAATGCCGCATCTCCCGGGCGCTGCGGAATCGCCCCGCCGATCGGAATGACCATGCCGGGGTTGGTGCCGTAGGTGATCATCGGCTCGACCGCGGCGGCGTCGAGGTCCACCTCGCGGTCGAAGCGGGCGCCCGCATCCGTAGGCAATGCGCGCCACGCATCCAGCGCGCGCTCCCACGCTTCGCCCTGGGGCGAGCGCGGGCGGCCCGCGAGGTAGCGGTAAGTCGTCTCATCCGGGGCAATCATGCCGGCGCGCGCCCCGGCCTCGATGGACATGTTGCATACCGTCATGCGTTCGTCCATGTCGAGCGCGCGGATGGTGTCACCGCGGTACTCGATCACGTACCCCGTTCCGCCCGACACGCCGAGCCGCCCGATGATCGTAAGAATCAGATCCTTGGCGGTCACACCCGCGCGCAGCTCACCGCTCACCTTCACCGCGAGCGTGCGCGGCTTGCGCTGCAGCAGGCACTGCGTCGCGAGCACGTGGCCGACCTCGGTGGTGCCGATGCCGAAGGCGAGGGCGCCCACGGCGCCGTGCGTGCTGGTGTGACTGTCGCCGCACACGATGGTCTTGCCCGGCTGCGTGAGTCCCAGCTCCGGACCGATGATGTGCACGATGCCGCGCTGGCTGTGGGTGAGGCCGAGCAGCTCCACGCCGAACTCGGCGCAGTTGGCCTCGAGCTCACGCACCTGCCGCGCGGCGGAGTCGAGCGCGATCGGTGCGCCGCCAAACACCTGGCTGGTGAGAGTGGGCGTGGAGTGGTCCATGGTGGCGAGCGTGCGCTCGGGGCGTCGTACGCGCAGGCCGCGCTCGCGCAGCACCGCGAAGGCCTGCGGGGAGGTGACCTCGTGGATCAGGTGCAGGTCGATGTAGAGCACGGCCGGTGAGTCCGCGCTCTCGGGGCTCACCTCGTGACGCCGCCACACCTTGTCGAACAGGGTTTGCGGCCCGCGCGCCATCACATCGACCGCCGCGGGCGTCTTCAGCCGGAGGCCGCGACGCGCGGCGCCGACATGTCCACGTAATCGAGCCAGCCCCACTTGTCGGCGGTCTTGCCCGAGAACAGGCCGAAAAACGCGTTCTGCAGCGTCTCGGTCACCGGGCCGCGCTTGCCCGAACCTATGGTCAGGCGGTCCACCGAGCGGATGGGGGTGATTTCCACCGCGGTGCCGGTGAAGAACGCTTCGTCCGCGAGGTACAGAAGCTCGCGCGGCAGGGCGCACTCGCGCACCTCGAGGCCGCGTTCGCGTGCCAGCCGCATGACCGTATCGCGTGTGAGGCCGCCCAACACTGCGTGGGCGAGCGCCGGCGTCAGCAGCACGCCGTCTTTCACCAGAAACAGATTCTCGCCCGAGCCTTCACTGAGTGTGCCGTCGGAGGCCAGTCCGATGCCCTCCGCGAAGCCGAGCCGGCGCGCCTCCATGCCGATCAGCTGGCTCGACAGATAGTTGCCGCCCGCCTTGGCGAGCGCCGGCAGTGTATTCGGAGCCACCCGCTGCCAGGAGGACACGCACGCATCCACGCCTGCTTCCTCGGCCTCGTGACCGAGATACTTGCCCCATTCCCAGGCGGCCACCGCCACCTCCGTCGGTGGCTCGATCTTCGGGGTCACGCCGATCTCGCCGTAGCCGCGGAACACCACCGGACGGATATAGGCGCCGCGCTTGAGCGCGTTGGCGGCGATCACCTGGCGGCAGGCCTCGTTCACCTGCTCGGTCGAGAACGGGATGTTGATGCGATAGATCTTGGCGGAGTCAAACAGCCGCCGGGTGTGATCGCGCAGGCGGAAAATGGCCACGCCGCGCGGGGTCTCGTAGGCTCGCACGCCCTCGAACACCGAGGAGCCGTAATGCAGGGCGTGCGACAGCACGTGCACCGTGGCCTTCTCCCACGGTACCAGCTTGCCGTTGAACCAGATGAACTCGGTGGCGGGAATGGGCATGGAGCCTCCTTAGGCGGACGTCGTGGCGCTGCGCTCCTCGCGGACGCGCGTTCCGGCCTGCGCCAGCTCGATGCGATTGATCACTTCAAGGAACGCTCGCGTGCTGGACTCGACGATATTGGTGCTCACGCTCGCGCCCCGATAGCTCTTGTGATTGTACTCCACGTACACCCGCGCCTCGCCCTGTGCGTCCTCGCCCTCGGATACCGCATGCACCTCGAACTTGCGCAGCACCACCGCGATGCCGGTCGCGGCCTCGATCGACTTGAAGGCCGCGTCCACCGGACCGTCGCCCGCGGCGCTGCGCTCGACGCTGCGGCCGTCGCTGTGCTGCAGGCGCACCAGCGCACGTGCCGGGCTGTTGCTGCGCGCCTCGGTGGCGAGCTCGACGAGAGTCCAGGGCCCGCTGGCGGAGCCCTCAGAGCGCAGCACCAGCGCCTCGATGTCCCCGTCGAACAGCTCCTTCTTCTTGTCCGCCAGCGCCTTGAATTCCTCGAACACGCGGTTGAATTCCAGCTCATCGAGCTCGAACCCCAGGGCGCTGACGCGCTCGCGGAACGCGTGCCGGCCGCTGTGCTTGCCGAGCACCAGGTGGCTGCGCGACAGGCCGACATCCTCGGGACGCAGGATCTCGTAGGTCGAGTGGTGCTTGAGCATCCCGTGCTGGTGAATGCCGGCTTCGTGCGCGAAGGCGTTTTCACCCACCACCGCCTTGTTGCGCGGGATCGGCATGCCGGTGATGCTGGAAACGAGCCGCGAGGTGGGGTACAGGCGGCTGGTGTGAATGGCGGTGCTGACGTTGAAGAACGCGGCGCGCGTCTTCAGCGCCATCACCACTTCCTCCAGTGAGCAGTTGCCGGCGCGCTCGCCGATGCCGTTGATGGTGCACTCGATCTGCCGTGCGCCGGCGACCACCGCCGTGAGGCTGTTGGCGACCGCCATGCCGAGGTCGTCGTGGCAGTGGACCGAGAGCCGCACCCCCTCGATGCCGCGTACGTTCTTGCGCAGGTAACGGAACAGCTCCGCAAACTCATCCGGCACGGTGTAGCCGACCGTGTCCGGGATATTCACCGTGGTGGCCCCGGCGGCGATCGCCACCTCGATCACCTGGGCGAGGAACTCGAGCTCGGTGCGCGAGGCATCCTCGGGGGAGAACTCCACGTCCTCGCACAGCTCGCGCGCGCGGGTCACGCCGGCGGCGCACAGACGCAGGATTTCCTCCTGCGCCATGTTGAGCTTGTACTGGCGGTGAATGGCGCTGGTGGCGAGGAACACGTGGATGCGGTGACGGGGAGCCTCGGACAGCGCGCGCGCGGCGAGCTCGATGTCCTCGAAGTTGCAGCGCGCCAGGGCGCAGATGATCGGACCCTGCACTTCGCGCGCCACCGCCTGCACGCTGTCGAAATCGCCGCGCGAGGCGGCCGGGAAACCCGCCTCGATCACGTCCACGCCGAGCTCGGCGAGCGCGCGCGCCACGCGCAGCTTCTCGGGCCGGGTCATGCTGCAACCAGGGGACTGTTCGCCGTCGCGCAGCGTGGTGTCGAAGATCAGCACTCGATCTGGATTTACGACCATGGGTCACTCCCGGTGAGTCTTAGGGACGTCTCTCCTGCAGCCACGGCATGCGGGCCCGCAGCGCCGCGCCGACTTTCTCGATCTGGCGATCGACGTCCTGGTTGAGGAGCCGCTGGTAGTTGGCACGGCCCTGCGCGTTTTCGCGGATCCACTGCCGCGCGAACTTGCCGCTCTGCACTTCCTTCAGCACCTTGCGCATCTCGTTCTTCACGCGCTCGTTGACGATGCGCGGTCCGCGGGTGAGATCGCCGTACTTCGC
>CATPBQ010000111.1 GCA_955652795.1 uncultured Steroidobacteraceae bacterium
CCAGTCCGGCTCGCCGTTTACGACCCATTCCGCAATGACCCGGCCGGCACCGCCGGCTTGTGCTATCCCGAAAGTGAACGCACAGCAGTGGAAGAAGTTGCGCACACCCGCGGCCGGACCCATCAGCGGATTGCCGTCCGGTGCATACGGGATCGGGCCGTTGATGACCCGCTTGACACCCACTGATCCGAGAATCGGCATGCGCGCGCAAGCCGCCTCGATGTAGGTCTCGATACGCCCGAGATCGTCATCGAAGAGCTGGTGCGCGAATTCGCTCGGCAGGCCCTCGAGCCAGTGTGCTCTGCCGTGCGATTCATAAGGTCCGAGAAGCAGGCCGTGCCGCTCCTGTCGCAGGTAGTAGCTGACGTCGGGGTCGCGCACGAGTGGCAGGCGCGCCGGACCGCGCGCGACCAGCGCAGGGATGTCATCCGTGATCAGGTACTGATGCGACAGCGGCACGATCGGCAGGCAATCGCCAATCATCGCGGCCACCTCGGCGCCGCGATAGCCTGCCGCATTGATCACGTACTCGGTCTCGATCGATCCGGCCGGGGTCTCGATTCGCCAACCGCCGTCGGACAGCTCCCGGATGGCGGTCACTCGAGTATGCCGGTAGACGGTGGCGCCGAGATCCCGGGCGCCCTTGGCGAGCGCCTGCGTCAACTGCGCCGGGTCGATATCGCCATCCTTGGGGTCCCAGAGACCCGAGCGGATTCCGTCGAGCTCGAGGAACGGGTGTCGTGCCTTGATCTGCGACGGTGACAGGAGCTCGAAGTCGATGTGTTGTGCGCGCGCTTGTGATGCGACATGGCAAAACTCATCGACCCTGTCTGCGGTGTGCGCCAGGCGGATGCTGCCGGTGAGATGATAGTTGATGTCGTAGCCGACCTCCTGCGCGAGCCTCTCGTACAGCGCAGTCGAATACCGCTGCAGCTTGAGGATGCTCCAGGAGGTCGAGAAGTTGGGACAATTGCCGGCCGCGTGCCAGGTGGAGCCTGCCGTCAGCTCGTCCCGCTCGAGCAGCACGGCATCCGTCCAACCGAGCCGGGTCAGGTGGTACAGCGCGCTGCAGCCGACCGCTCCGCCACCGATGACGATGACTCGTGCGTGGCTTTTCATTCCGACCGGGCCTGATTCAACGCTTCACCCGCTCGCTCGAAGGGTCATAGAAAGGCCGCAACGAGACCCGGGCGGGAACGCGCTCCGCCGCGACCTCCACCTCGTATTGGCCCGCGGCGATCCACTCGGCGCTAACCGGTGCGCCGCCGTTGGCGACGTAGCCGAGACCCAGGGCAGCACCGATGGTATGGCCGAACATCCCGGAGGAGATCCGTCCGACGAGCTCACCGTTCCGCCAGATCGGCTCGTTGTGATACAGCAGGCGATCCGCGCGATCGAGTGCAATCGCCACGAGCCTGCGCTGCACGCCCGCCGCGCGCTGCTCGCTGAGCGGCTCGAGGCCGACGAAGCCGCCGGGCTTGTTCCAGGCGATGGCAAACTGCAGGCCAGCCTCGAGCGGCGTGTCCTCGTCGCACAGGTCGTGGCCCCAGTGCCGATAAGCTTTTTCCATACGCAGGCTGTTCAGGGCATGGTAGCCCGCGAGGCGCAGTCCACAGGAGCTGCCGGCGCTGAGGATCACGTCGTACACGGACTGCGCGAATTCCGCTGGGATGTACAGTTCGTATCCCAGCTCCCCCACGTAAGTGATCCGGCTGGCCCGTACGCGCGCGTATCCGAGATCGATGATCTGGGACGTGGCGAAAGGAAACGCGGCCGTGGACAGGTCCGCGTCGGTGAGCGTCGCGAGCAGGTCGCGGCTGCGCGGCCCCATGAGACCGAGCACCGCATACGCAGAGGACACATCGAATGCGACCGCGTGGGCCTCCTCGGGAATGCTGCGGCAGAGCCAGCCGAAGTCGCGCGTCTGGGTCGCGCATGAGGTGACGATCAGGTAGGCGTCCTCGGCCTCGCGGGTTACCGTGAGATCCGCTTCAATGCCACCCCGCTCATTGAGCCACTGCGTATAGGTGACCTTGCCGACCGGCACGTCAATGTCATTGGCGCAGATGCGTCCGAGCACTGTCGCAGCATCGCGGCCCTTGAGCACGAACTTGGCGAACGAGGACTGGTCGAACAGTCCGACCCGTTCCCGTACAGCCTGGTGCTCGCCGGCCGCCTGCTCGAACCAGTTCTGGCGACCGTAGCTGTACTGGTAGCGCGGCTCCGCACCCGCAGCCGCGAACCAGTTGGCGCGCTCGAAGCCCGCCACCTCTCCGAAGCACGCCCCGGCTGCAGCGAGGCGGTCGTGCAAAGCCGACTTGCGCACTCCGCGTGAGGTCTCGGCCTGCCGGAATGGCCAATGCATCGCATAGAGCAGGCCGAGCGTCTCGACCGTGCGCTCGCGAAGGTAGCGCCTGTTGCGCTGAAACGGCGCACACCGGCGAATATCGACGTCCCACAGGTCAAAGGGTGGATGTCCGTCGATGATCCAGTCCGCAAGTACCTTGCCCGCCCCACCGGCCGACTGGATGCCGATCGAATTGAAGCCAGCCGCCACGTACATGCCGCGCATCTCCGGCGCCTCGCCCAGCAGATAACGGTCATCGGGAGTGAAGCTTTCCGGCCCGTTGAAGAATACCTGCACGCCTGCTGACTCGAGAACCGGCACCCGCTGCATGGCACACGCAAACAGCGGCTCGATGTGGCCGAGGTCCGCGGGCAACTGATCGAAGGCGAAGCTCTCGGGGATCCCACCCTCGCCCCAGGGCTTCGCCCGTGGCTCGAACCATCCCACCAGAAGCTTGCCGGTGTCCTCCTTGAAGTACGAGCAGGCATCGGCGTCGCGCAGGATCGGCAGCCCAGATGCAAGCCCTGCAATGGGCTGCGTCACGATGTAGAAGTGCTCGGCAGCGTGCAGCGGCACGCTGACATTCGCCCAACCGCCGACCTCGCGCGCCCACATGCCGGCGCAGTTCACCACGACGTCGGCGCGAACCTCGCCCTCGTCGGTCGCGACACCAGCGACCCGGCCGCGTGCGGTGCGGATCGCCGTAACCTTGACGTCTTCGGCGATGCGAACTCCGGCCTTGCGCGCGCCCCTGGCGAGTGCCTGGGTCGTGTCGACCGGATTCGTCTGGCCGTCCTTCGGCAGAAAGACCGCGCCGACCAGGTCATCCGTCGCCAGCAGCGGCCAACGCTCCTGGGCCGCGCCAGGCGACAAGATCTGTACCTCGAGGCCGAAGCATCGCGCCATGGATGCGCCGCGTTTCAGCTCTTCGAACCGCGCCTCGCTCGCCGCTACCGCGATGGAGCCGACCTGCTTGAAGCCGGTCGCCTGGCCGGTCTCGCGCTCGAGTCCCTCGTAGAGCTGCGTGGTGTACTGGGCCAGCCGGGTGAGGTTCTGGGTCGCGCGCAGCTGGCCGACCAGGCCTGCGGCATGCCAGGTAGTGCCGCACGTCAGCCGCCTGCGCTCGAGCAGCAGCACGTCGGTGCAGCCGCGCTTCGCCAGATGGTAGGCGACGCTACATCCGACAATGCCGCCGCC
>CATPBQ010000112.1 GCA_955652795.1 uncultured Steroidobacteraceae bacterium
ATGGCATCGTCGTTGCCCGGGATCACGTAGTCGATGCCATCGGGCGAGCAGTTGGTGTCGACGATGGCCACCACCGGAATGCCGAGCTTCTTCGCTTCGTGAAGCGCGATGTTCTCGTGTCCGACGTCGACCACGAACAGGGCATCCGGGAGCGAGTCCATGTGCTTGATGCCGCCGAGACTCCTCTCGAGCTTGTCCATCTCGCGCCGCAGCTGGGTGGCCTCTTTCTTGCCACGCTTCTCCAGCGCACCGGAGGCGGCTAGTTCCGTGATTTCCCCGAGTCGCTTGATGGACTGGCGGATGGTCTTGAAGTTCGTGAGCATGCCGCCCAGCCAGCGCTGGTTCACGAACGGCTGCGCCGCGCGCTCGGCTTCCTTCTGGATCGATTCGCGCGCCGAGCGCTTGGTGCCGACGAACAGCACCTTGCCGCCGTCGGCAATCACTCCCTTGATGAAGTGCGCAGCTTCCGCGTACATCGGCTGCGTCTTCTCGAGGTTAATGATGTGGATCTTGTTTCGCTCGCCGAAGATGAAGGGAGCCATCTTCGGGTTCCAGAAGCGGGTCTGATGTCCGAAATGGACTCCCGCCTCCAGCATCTGTCGCATGGACACGCCGGGCATGAAAGACTCCTGTGTGGGTTGAGCCTCCGCGCATCCCCGTGACCATCCCTGGAACGCCCGTGAGGCTCGTCCAGGGACACCCAGTCACCAAGGTTAACGATGCGCGTGTGGGTTGCGTTGCCAAAAAAGGCCGCGCTTTATACCATGAAGAACTCATCGGAACAATGTCTTACGCTTGCTCCCGGCACCCCCTTGGCTTAAGGCGCCGCGACCCCACTTCGCATCCCATGCACGTCACGATCAAGACCCCCGAGGAACAGGAGAAAATGCGCATCGCCGGGCGCCTCGCCGCGCAGGTGCTCGACATGATCGCGGAGCACGTGGTGCCGGGGGTGACGACCGAGGAGCTCGACCGGCTCTGCCACGACCATATCGTGAACGTACAACGCTCGGTGCCAGCGAACCTGAACTACCGCGGTTTTCCCAAGACCATCTGCACCTCGGTGAACCACGTGGTCTGCCACGGCATCCCGAATGACAAGCGCCTGAAGGCCGGCGACATCGTCAATATCGACGTCACCGTGATCCGCGACGGATTTCACGGCGACACCAGCCGCATGTACCTGGTCGGCAAGGCGGCGGCGCACGCGCAGCGCCTCTCCGAGACGTGCTTCGCCGCCATGTGGCGCGGCATCGAGACGGTACGTCCGGGTACGCACCTGGGCGATATCGGCCATGCCATCCAGAGCTTCGTCGAGCAGAACGACTACTCGGTGGTGCGCGAGTACTGCGGCCATGGCATCGGGCGTGTGTATCACGAAGACCCGCAGGTGCTGCACTACGGCGAGCCCGGCACCGGGCTCGAGCTCAAGGCGGGTATGACCTTCACCATCGAGCCCATGGTGAACGCGGGCAAGCGCCACGTGCGCCTGCTGCCCGACGGCTGGACCGTCATCACCAAGGACCACTCGCTGTCGGCGCAGTGGGAACACACCGTGCTGGTCACCGACACCGGGTTCGACGTGCTGACGCTGGGCGCGAACGGGGCGCAGCATTAGTTTGCGCACGATGGGCGCCTGGGACTCAGAGCTGCTCGAGGAAACGCGCCCCGCCACGTCCCCCGCAGCCTCCTGGGCGCTGTTGGCGCGACTGCCGGCACAACTCGCCGCCGAGGCCGAGCCGGCCGCCTGGCGTGAGCTGCTGCGCCAGGCGCACGAGGAGCTGAAGGCGCGCTTTGTCGCGGAAGAACCGGTCGAGGACCTGGTGCACGCGCGCGCGGCGCTCATCGACGCGGCGCTGCGCGAGGCATGGCGCACGCACTGCGCCGCGCAGGCAGCGTGGGCCCTGGTCGCGGTCGGGGGTTACGGACGCGGCGAGCTGCAGCCCTGCTCCGACATCGACATCCTGCTGCTCGTGCCGCAGCCGCCGGACGCCCCGGGCGGTGCCGTCATCGAGACCCTGGTGGCGTTCCTGTGGGACATCGGCCTCGAGGTCGGCCACAGCGTGCGCACCGTGGAGCAGTGCGCCGAGGAGAGCGCCGCCGACGTGAGCGTCATGACGACGCTGCTCGAGGCGCGCCTGCTCGCCGGCCGCGCGGAACTGCTCGGCGCCATGCGCAGCGCGCTCGCGCCCGAGCGCGTCTGGCCCGTGAAGGAGTTCTTCGAGGCGAAGGTGCGCGAGCAGGCCGAGCGGCACCTGAAGGCCAACGACACCGCCTACAACCTCGAACCCAACGTCAAGACCGGCCCCGGAGGCCTGCGCGACATCCAGACCATCGCCTGGGTCGCGAAGCGGCATTTCGGCGGCGCCGACACGCTCGATGCCCTGGTGACGCATGGGTTCCTCACGGTGGCGGAGCTGCGCCGCCTGCAGCAGGCGCAGGCGTTTCTGTGGAAGGTGCGCTTCGGGCTGCACATCCTCACCGCGCGGCGCGAGGACCGCCTGCTGTTCGACTACCAGATCCGGCTGGCGCAGAGCTTCGGTTACGAAGACGCCTCCTACACGCTCGCGGTCGAGCAGTTCATGCAGCGCTACTACCGCACGGTCATGGACGTGAGCCTGCTGAACGAGCTGCTGCTGCAGCTGTTTCGTGAAGCGATCCTCACCGAGAGCGAGCCGCCGCGGCCGCTGAATGCGCGCTTCCAGGTGCGCAACGGCTCGCTGGAGGCGGTCAGCGAGGAGGTGTTTGCGCGCACGCCCTCGACGCTGCTGGAGCTGTTCGTTCTGCTGCAGCAG
>CATPBQ010000113.1 GCA_955652795.1 uncultured Steroidobacteraceae bacterium
CGTCGGCCTAGGCGTTCGCCGAGGCACTGGCGGGCAGGCGGGCCAGCAGCTGGGTGAGCTTCTCGAGGTCGAGCGGCTTGACGAGATGCGAATCGAATCCAGCCTCCTGCGAGCGGCGGCGGTCCGAGTCCTGGCCCCATCCGGTCAGTGCCACCAGAGTGATCCGCTTCCCCCACGCCTGCGCGCGGATCCGCCGCGCGACTTCGTAGCCGTCGAGCAGCGGCATGCCGATATCGAGCAGCGCGACTTCAGGCAGATGCCGCTCGGCAGACTCGAGCGCCAGGCTGCCGTTGGGGGCGCTGAAGACTTCGTGGCCACCCAGCTCCAGAACTGTCGCCAGGGTTTCCAGCGCGTCGGCATTGTCATCCGCGACGAGTATGCGGCGGCGGACCGGGGGCGCATCGTCGGTGCTGGTGGTGGACTGCCGGGGGTTCGCGGAGTGCGTCGTCTCGAGGAGCAACGGCAGCCGGATCATGAATTCGCTCCCCAGGCCAGTGCCCTCGCTATGCGCGGTGATGGTCCCGCCGTGCATCTGCAGCAGCCGGCGCACCAGGGCGAGGCCGATCCCGAGCCCGCTGTGCGGGTGATCCAGGCGGCGGTCGAGCTGGGTGAACAGGTCGAAGATCCTGGGCAGCACCTCGGCGGGAATGCCGATCCCGCTGTCGCGCACGCGGATTTCGACGTCCGTGCCCTGCGGGCAGACGGTGAGACTGATGCGCCCTCCCCGCTCGGTGTATTTGGCCGCGTTGCCGAGCACGTTGCCGAGGGCCTGCGTGAGACGCAGCGGGTCCGCATTGACCCTGAGCGTCGCAGCGGGAATTTCGGTCGTGAATTCGTGACCGCGCTCCTGTATCAACGGCTGCACGGTCTCGACGGCGCGCGCGATCAGCGCGGCGAGCTCAATCGGCTCTAGCGACAGGTTGATCCTGCCGCGCGTGATGCGCGCCACATCGAGCAGGTCATCGACGAGATGCGTGAGATGCGAGAGTTGCCGCTCGATCACGTCCCGCGACCGGCTCAGCTGCGGGTCGGGCATGGCCTTCATGCGCATGAGCTGTACGGCATTGAGAATCGGCGCCAGCGGATTGCGCAACTCGTGCGCGAGCATCGCCAGAAACTCGTCCTTGTGGCGGTCCGCCTCCTTCAACGCCTGTTCCGCCCTGGCCCGCTCGGCAACCTCGCTCTGCAGGCTGCGGTTCGCGCGTTCGAGCTCCGCATTTGCGCGCTGCAAGGTGGCATTCAGGGCTGTGAGCTCGCGGGTCTTCTCCGCCTGCAGCGTCGTGTTGGCCTCGGCCAGGCGCTCGTTGGCCTGCGCCAGATTGCGGTTCAGCTCGCGCATCTCGCGGCGCTTGCAGTACAGCTCCACGAGCACGGCGACCTTGCTGCGCAGGATCTCCGGCACGACCGGTATGAATACGTAGTCGACCGCACCGACCTTGTAGCCCTTGAGGCGGTCGAGGTCGGTCACGTGCACGCCGGTGACGAAGATGATGGGGGTCTTCTCGAATCGCGGATGATCGTGGATCAGCCGCGCCGCCTCGAAGCCGTCCATTTCCGGCATGCTGACATCGAGCAGCACCACGGCGAATTCCTCGCGCATGAGCTTATCCAGCGCTTCGACACCGGAGTGAGCGCACACCAGGTTCTGCCCCAGCTCGCTCAGCACCGACTGGTACGTGAGCAGCCGCGCGGGCTGGTCATCGACTAGCAGGATGTTTACTTTCTCGTTGGCGCCCATGGCGCTGCCGAACCCCCTGATCCTTAACGGTGCAGCCACATACGGACCAGAGAAAGCAGCTGGTCGGTGTTCACCGGTTTGGCGACGTAGTCCGACGCCCCCGCTTCCAGGCACTTCTCCCGGTCGCCCTTCATGGCCTTGGCGGTGAGGGCGATGATCGGCAGCAGCCGGAACTTATGGTTGCTGCGGATGCGGCGCATGGTCTCGTAGCCGTCCATTTCCGGCATCATGACATCCATCAGCACCAGCGACAGATCGTCGGTGCTCTCGACCAGCTTGATCGCCTCCTGGCCGTTGGTTGCCGTGATCACCTGCATGCTGTGGCGCTCGAGCAGGCTGTTGAGCGCGAAGATGTTGCGGATATCGTCGTCGACCACCAGCACTTTGCGCCCGCTGAGGGGCTCGTCGCTCTCGTGCAGCGCCTCGATCATCTGCTGCTTGGCCTCCGGCAGATCGGCGATCACCCGGTGCAGGAACAGGGCGGTCTCATCCAGCAGCCGCTCCGGGGAGCGCACGCCCTTCAGCACGATGCTCTTGGCGACCTTGCGCAGCTCGGCTTCCTCGTGGTCGGTCAGCTCGCGGCCCGTGAAGACGATGATCGGCGTGCGCCGCAGTTCACTATCCTCCTGCACCTGGGCGAGCAGCTCGAAGCCGGACATGTCCGGCAGGCGCAGATCGAGAACCACACAGTCGAAGCTGCCCGCGCGCAGCGCCTCGAGCGCCGCGGCTCCGGTACCGGCCGTGGTGATCTCCACGTCAGCGTGTCCGAGGAGCTCGGTGACGCTCAACTGCTCGGCCGGATCGTCCTCGACCAACAGCAGCCGGCGGACGCGGGACGCGGTGAAGCTCTTGAGCCGGTCGAACGCGGCTTCGAGTCCGTCGGTCGTGACGGTCTTGGTGATGAACGAGAAAGCGCCCCGCTCGAGCCCGTACTGGCGCTCGTCCTCGATCGTCAGGATCTGAACCGGGATATGGCGTGTTTCGGGGCTGCGCTTCAGCTGATTGAGAACCGTCCAACCCAACATGTCCGGGAGGAACACATCGAGCGACACGGCGGTCGGGCGGTGCTTGCGCGCCAGCGCCAGCGCATCGGCGCCGGTCCTCGCCAGCAGGATCTTGAATCCCCGTTGGCGCGCGAGATCCATCAGTATGCTGCAGTAGTGCGGATCGTCCTCCACCACCAGCAGCACGGCATCGCCGGGCTGCAGGTTTTCCCGATCGTCCGCGATGATTTCCTCTTGCCGCACCACCGGCAGCACCATCGGTTGAAATGCGGCCGCGCTCATCGCAGCCGTGCTCGGACCCCGGGTCACGGCTCTGTTATAGGCAGGGCCCATGTACGTAAGAGGCAGATACAGGGTGAAGGTGCTGCCGCTGCCCGACATGCTGCTCAGGCGGATTTCGCCGCCGAGCAGGTGCGCCAGCTCGCGGCTGATGGCCAGTCCCAGACCGGTGCCGCCGTACTTGCGGGCAGTGCCCGCATCCGCCTGCTGGAAAGCTTCGAATATGATCCGCTGCTTCTCCGGGGGGATGCCGATGCCGGTATCGCTGACCGAGAACTCGACCACCGAGGGGGCCTGGCTGAGCGTCGGATGCTCGCTACTCCAGCCCCCGGTCGCGACACTGACGTGCAGGCGCACGCCGCCGCGCTCCGTGAACTTGAACGCGTTCGAGAGCAGATTCTTCAATACCTGCAGCAGGCGCTTGGAGTCGGTGGTAACCCCTCGTCCCAGACGCGCATCGAAGTCCGCCGTGAAGGCGAGCTGGCGCGCGTCCGCTTCGTGCCGGAAATTGCGCTCGATGGTCTCTCGCAGATGCGTGAACAGCAGCTCTTCACACTCGACCGTGACCGTGCCCGATTCGATCTTGGACAGGTCGAGGATGTCGCTGATGAGGTTGAGCAGGTCGGTCCCGGCGCCGTGGATCGTCTTGGCGAACTCGACCTGCCGGCCTGAGAGGTTGCCGTCCGCGTTCTCCGAGAGCTGCTGGCCGAGAATCAGGATGCTGTTGAGCGGCGTGCGCAGCTCGTGCGACATGTTCGCCAGGAACTCCGACTTGTAGCGCGAGGTGAGCGCGAGCTCCGCCGCCTTCTCCTCGAGCGCGCGCCGGGCGAGCTCGATTTCCTGGTTCTTGCGCTCGACTTCCACGTTCTGCTCTGCGAGCAGCTTCGCCTTGTTGGCCAGCTCCTCGTTGGTCTGCTGCAGCTCGGTCTGCTGCGCCTGTAGCTCGCCGGCGAGCTGCTGGGACTGCTTGAGCAGACCCTCGGTGCGCATCGTCGCCTCGATGGTATTCAACACCACGCCGATGATGCTGCCGGTCAGCTGCTCGAGGAACGCCAGGTGCGAGGCGGTGAAGCCCCCGAGGGACGCCAGCTCGACCACGGCTTTGACGTGTCCTTCGTACAACACCGGCAGGACGATGACATGGTGCGGCCGGGCGCTCAGCAGGCCGCCGCGCACCTGGATGGAGTCCGGTGGGATATCCGTCAGCAGCAGGCGCTGCCGGTCGGCGGCCGCCTGACCTACGAGCCCTTCGCCCATTCGGTAGCGGCGCGGCTCGCGGTTGTCAAATGCCTCGTCGGCGTAGCTTGCGAGTTCCTTCAGGGTGGGTGCGTCGTTCACGCCGTCCGTGACGTAAACGATACCCTGCTGGGCATTCACCAGCGGCGAAAGCTCGGACAGCAGCAGCTTGCCGACCGTCACCAGATCGCGCTGGCCCTGCATCATGCGGCTGAACTTCGCGAGATTGGTCTTGAGCCAGTCCTGCTCGGTGTTGCGCTCGGTGGTCGCGCGGAGGTTGCCGATCATGGCGTTGATGTTGTCCTTCAGCTCCGAGACCTCGCCGCGCGCCTCCACCTGAATCGAGC
>CATPBQ010000114.1 GCA_955652795.1 uncultured Steroidobacteraceae bacterium
GCCTTCAAACACTTCCGGCCGCACTACACGCGGCCGGAAGTGTTTGAAGGCCGGGGCGTGCCGCCGGTGCTGCTGTCCGGTGACCACGCCGACATCCGCCGCTGGCGGCTCGCGCAGGCGGTGGCCCGCACCGTGGAGCGCCGGCCCGACGTGCTGGCGAACGCGCAGCTCGCGCCCGAGGCGCGGCGTGCATTGGATGAGTTCCTGGCCGCACGCGCGGCTGGAAGCGAAACATCGAGGTGACTGAACATGAGCAAGATAATCCAGGAAATCGAGAAGCAGCGCATGACCCGCCAGGTCCCGGACTTCAAGCCCGGCGACACCGTGGTGGTGCAGGTCAAGGTGGTGGAAGGCGACCGTGAGCGTGTGCAGGCGTACGAGGGCGTCGTGATCGCGCGCCGCAACCGCGGACTCAACTCCTCGTTCACGGTGCGCAAGATCTCTCACGGCGAGGGCGTCGAGCGCGTGTTCCAGACCCACAGCCCGGCCATCAGCGAGATCTCCGTCAAGCGCCGCGGCAGCGTGCGCCGCGCCAAGCTCTACTACCTGCGCGATCTGTCCGGCAAGGCCGCGAGGATCGAGGAAAAGATCTGAAGAAAAGATCTGAAGCACGAGCTGGCGGCGGGAACCGCGCCTGCCCGGGGGAGAGGGATAGCTCATGACGCCGCGTTCGTTTTTCTCCGGCCTGTGGCGCGGCCTGGACGGCCTGCGCAAGACCCTGCATCTCATCGTGCTGCTGGCGATCTTCGCCCTGGTCGTGGGGCTGCTGCGCGCCGGCGTGCCGCGCATCCCGGCGCGGGCGGCGCTGCTCATCGCTCCCCAGGGGGAGCTGGTCGAGCAGCTCTCGGGCGACCCGCTGGAGCGCGCGGTCCAGGAGGCACGCGGCGCGGGTCACGCGCAGACGCTGCTGTGGGATCTGACGGACTCGATCCACGCGGCGGGGAGCGACAAGCGCATCCAGGTGCTGGCGCTGGACCTGGAGAAATTCGAAGGCGCGACCCAGGTCACGCTCGAGGAGCTGGCCAATGCGCTGCGCGAGTTCCGCGCCACCGGCAAGAAAGTGATCGCCTACGGAACGGAGTTCACCCAGGAGCGCTACTACCTCGCCGCTCAGGCCGATGAGATCTACCTCGATCCGATGGGATTCGTGCTGCTCGAGGGCTACGACCGCTACCGCACGTATCTGAAGGACGCGCTCGACAAGCTCGGCGTGGACATCAACGTGTTCCGCGTCGGGGCCTTCAAGAGCGCCGTCGAGACCTATACGCGCACCAGCATGTCGCCCGAGGATCGCGAGGAGAGCCGCAGTTACCTCAACGCCCTGTGGAGCAGCTACCAGCAGGCCGTGACCCGCGCGCGCAAGCTGCCGGCCGATGCGCTGACGAAGTACGTCGGTTCCCTGGCGAAGAGCGTGCCTGCGGCGGGCGGCGATGCCCCGCAGGTCGCGCTGCAGGCGGGTCTCGTCACCGGCATCAAGTCGCACCTCGAGGCCGAGGGGCGGCTCATCGAGCTCGTCGGTCAGGACGACTCGAGCGGATCCTTCAAGTCGGTGTCGGCGGCCGATTACGTGCGCTACGCGCGCGCCGGGAAGAAGCTGCAGGCCGATGGCAAGCCGCGGGTCGGTGTGATCGTGGCCGCCGGTGAGATCCTCGACGGCGATCAGCCGCCGGGTACCGTGGGGGGAGAGTCCACCGCGCGGCTGATCCGCGCAGCGCGCCTCGACAAGGACGTGAAGGCGCTGGTGCTGCGCGTCGACAGCCCCGGGGGGAGCGTCCTCGCCTCAGAACAGATCTATCGTGAACTGCTGGCGCTGCGCGCCGCCGGCAAGCCCGTGGTGGTGTCGATGAGCGGTTACGCCGCTTCGGGCGGCTACTACATTTCGGCGCCGGCGGACGAGATCTGGGCGAGCCCGGCGACGCTCACCGGCTCGATCGGTATCTTCGCCATCATTCCGACCGTCGACAGGACCCTCGGCAAGATCGGCGTCAGCGTCGACGGAGTCGGCACGACGGCGCTCTCGGGCCAGCTGCGCATCGATCGTCCGCTGGGCGAGGAGGCGCGCGCGCTGCTGCAATCGCAGATCAGCCGCGGCTACGACGAGTTCCTCGCGCGCGTGGCCAGTGGCCGCAACAAGACCCACGAGCAGGTCGATGCCATCGCTCAGGGGCGGGTGTGGGCGGGCGCGGATGCACGCCGCCTGGGGCTGGTCGATCAGCTCGGTTCCTTCAACGACGCCGTCAAGGCCGCCGCGCGCCGCGCCAAGCTTACCGACTATGCACCCGAGTTCCTCGAGCCCGAGCTCACCTGGGCGCAGGAGCTGGCGCTGCAACTGAAGTCGCGCGCGGCGCATGCGCTGTTTCGTGCCAGCCCGGGCGAGCTCGCTCTTGCGCAGGTCGTGCAGCGCTTCGATCCGCTGACGCGCGAAGTCGAGCGCCTGAGCCGCTTCAGCGTGCCGAACCGCCTGTACGCCTACTGCTTCTGCGAGGCGCAGTAGTGCGCTACAGCGTCGACCAGTCGAGGATCACCTTGCCGGACTTGCCCGAACCCATGGTCTCGAAGCCCTTGAGGTATTCCTGCACCCGGAAGTGATGCGTGATGACGGGCTCGAGCTTCAGCCCACTCTGCAGCAGGCTCGCCATTTTGTACCAGGTCTCAAACATCTCGCGTCCGTAGATGCCCTTGAGGGTGAGGCCCTTGAAGATCACCTGGTTCCAGTCGATGGCCGTGTCCTCGGGCGGAATGCCGAGAATGGCGATGGAGCCGCCGTGATGCATGGTGCGCAGCATCTCGCGCAACGCGGTCGCGTTGCCCGACATCTCCAGGCCGACGTCGAACCCCTCCTGCATCCCCAGATCCTTCATGGTCTGATCGAGTGACTCGCGCTGCACGTTGATGGCGCGCGTGGCGCCCATCCTGCGTGCCAGCTCCAGGCGGTAGTCGTTGACGTCCGTGATGACGACGTGGCGCGCGCCGGTGAAGCGCGCGACCGCCGTGGCCATGATGCCGATGGGGCCTGCGCCGGTGATCAGCACGTCCTCGCCCACCACGTTGAAGGCGAGTGCGGTATGGGTGGCATTGCCGAACGGGTCGAGGATGGCGGCGATGTCATCCGGGATCGAGTCGGAAAGCTTGAAGGTGTTGCCCGCCGGAATCGCCAGGTACTGGGCAAAGGCACCCGGGCGGTTGACGCCGACGCCCACGGTGTTGCGGCACAGGTGGCGGCGGCCGGCACGGCAGTTGCGACAGTACCCGCAGGTGATGTGGCCTTCGCCCGAGACGCGATCCCCCCTTTTCAGGCCCTTCACTTCCGAGCCGAGCTCGACGATGCGGCCGCAATACTCATGGCCCACGGCCATCGGCACCGGAATGGTTTTTTGCGCCCAGGCGTCCCAGTTGTAGATATGCATGTCGGTGCCGCAGATCGCGGTCTTGGCGATCTCGATCAGCACGTCATTGGGGCCGACCTTGGGCTCGGGGATATCCTCGAGCCAGATACCCGGCGCCGCCTGCTGCTTGACCAGTGCTTTCATGGTTGAGCTTTCAGCTTAAAGCACGCCGAGCTCGCGGCCCACGCTGGTGAACGCGTCCACGGCCCGCTCGAGCTGCTCGCGCGTCAGCGCCGCGGACATCTGGGTGCGGATGCGCGCCTGCCCTTTGGGCACCACCGGATAGGAGAAGCCGATGACGTACACGCCACGCTCCAGCAGCCGGTCGGCCATGCGGCCGGCGAGCGCCGCATCCCCGAGCATGACCGGGATGATCGGATGCTCGCCCGGCTTCAGATCGAAGCCGGCCCTCGCGAGCCCGGTGCGAAACTGCCGCGTGTTCTCGAACAGCTGTGCGCGCAGCTGCGGCGTGTGCTCCAGGAGCTCGAGCACCGCGAGGCTGGCGGCGGCCACCACCGGCGGAATGCTGTTGGAGAAGAGGTATGGACGCGAACGCTGCCGCAGCCACTCGATGACCTCGCGGCGCGCGGCAACGTAGCCGCCGCTGCCGCCGCCCAGAGCCTTGCCCAGTGTGCCGGTGAGGATGTCCACGCGCGCGCCGACGCCGCAGTGTTCGGGCGTACCCCGGCCGGTGGCTCCCATGAAGCCGGTGGCGTGCGAATCATCGACCATCACCAGCGCGTCGTAGCGCGCCGCCAGCTCGCAGATCTCGCCGAGCCTTGCGATGAAGCCATCCATCGAGAACACGCCGTCGGTGGCGATGAGGCGCGTGCGCGCGCCCTGCGCCTGCTTGAGGCATTGCTCGAGTTCCGCCATGTCGTTGTTGGCGTAGCGGTGGCGCTGCGCCTTGCACAGGCGAATGCCGTCGATGATGCTGGCGTGATTGAGCGCATCCGAGATCACCGCGTCGCGCTCATCGAGGAGCGTCTCGAACAGGCCGCCATTGGCGTCGAAGCAGGATGAATACAGGATCACGTCCTCGGTGCCGAGGAAGCGGGCGAGGCGCTGCTCGAGCGCCTTGTGACTGGCGTGCGTGCCGCAGATGAAGCGCACCGAGGCCATGCCGTAGCCGTACTCTTCTATCGCCCGCTGCGCCGCCGCCCGCACCACCGGGTGGTTCGCGAGACCCAGGTAGTTGTTGGCGCACAGGTTGATGACGTCGCGCTCGCCGGCGCGCACCACGCCGCCCTGGGGGCCGGTGAGCACGCGCTCGCTCTTGTAGAGGCCCTGCTCGCGCAAACCGGTGAGCTCGCCGCGCAGGCGCTCGATGACAGTCTGAGTCATGAGATGCAATTATACTTGAGCCTCAATGTCCGAGCCCGCAGCAAGCGGCCATCCCGGGACCGCCCGCATCGACCGCTGGCTGTTCGCCGTGCGCCTGTTCAAGTCACGCTCACTGGCCGCCCAGGCGGTGACTGGCGGCAGAGTGCACGTGAACGGCGAGCGCGTGAAGCCCGCCCACGAACTGCGTGCCGGGGACCGGGTGAGCTTCGTGCGTGGCACGGTGCAATTCGAGTGTGCGGTCGCTGGCGTGCCACAGCGCCGCGGACCGGCGCCGGCGGCGGCGCGCTGCTACGAGGAGACGCCCGCAAGCGCCGCGCGCGGCGCCGAGTTCGCTACGCGCATGAAGCTGGCTGCCGGGCTCACGCCGCGTCCCTCGCAGCGGCCCGACAAACACGCGCGCCGGCTGCTGCGGCGCCTGCGGGGTCGCATTTGAGCCGCCGCACGTCGCCGCAAAGCATGTGGGGTTGCGCGTTACGCTGCAGACTGAAGCACCGGGACCCGCGGTAAGCCCTGCGGCGCTCGTTGCCGGGATGATCTCATGAGCTTAAGCGTTTTCGACATTTTCAAGGTAGGCATCGGGCCGTCGAGCTCGCACACCATGGGTCCGATGCGGGCGGCGCGCGAGTTCGCCTTAGGACTCAAGCGCGATGGCCTGCTCGGCGCGACACAGGAGATCGCCGTGCGGCTGTACGGGTCACTCGCATTCACCGGGGTGGGCCATGGCACGGACCGCGCGATCCTCGCAGGCCTTGAAGGCGCGGAGCCCGAGACGATCGACCCGGACAGCATGGAGCCGATGCTGCAACGCATCCGCGCGAGCGGACGCATTCGCTTAGCTGGTGAGCACGAGATCGGCTTCGATGAGCCGATGCAGCTGCTGTTCATGCACCACGAGCGCCTGCCGGGGCATTCCAACGGCATGCGCTTCACCGCGCTCGGGTCCGATCACCGCACGCTGCGGGAGGAGGACTACTACTCCGTTGGCGGCGGCTTCATCGTGCGCGGCGAGGAGACCGAGGCGCGCGAGGCGAGCAGCCATGCGCCGCCGCCGTACCCGTTCACCTCGGGCGCGCAGTTGCTCAGCCTGTGCCGTGAACACGGGCTGGAGATGTACGAGCTGATCCTGGCGAACGAGCGCGCCCTCGCGCCCGAGGCGCAGGTGCGCGCGAAGCTGCTGCACCTCTGGCAGGTGATGCAGGCGTGTGTCGAGCGCGGCTTCCGTCAGACGGGACTCCTCCCGGGAGTCCTCAAGGTGCGCCGCCGGGCGCCGCGGCTGTACCGCATGCTGACCGAGAGCGCCAACGCCAGGCCGCTCGACGTCATGGATTGGGTCAACGCCTACGCGCTCGCGGTAAACGAGGAGAACGCCGCCGGCGGCCGCGTGGTCACCGCGCCGACCAACGGGGCTGCGGGCATCATCCCGGCGGTGCTGCACTTTTATCTGCGCTTCGAGCCGGGCGCGAACGATGACGGGGTGGTGCGCTTCCTGCTGGTGGCGGCGGCGATCGGCATGCTCTACAAGAAAAACGCCTCCATCTCCGGAGCGGAGATGGGTTGTATGGGCGAGGTGGGGGTGGCCTGCTCGATGGCTGCGGCGGGCCTCGTGGCCGCGCTGCAGGGAACCAGCGAGCAGATCGAAAACGCCGCCGAGATCGGCATGGAACACAACCTGGGTCTCACCTGCGATCCGGTCGCGGGCCTGGTGCAGATTCCGTGCATCGAACGCAACGCCATGGGGGCGGTCAAGGCCATCAACGCCGCGCGCCTGGCGATGCGCGGCGATGGCACGCACAAGGTGTCGCTCGACCAGGTGATAGCCACCATGCGTCAGACCGGCGCCGACATGTCCACCATTTACAAGGAAACCTCGCAGGGCGGACTCGCGGTCAACGTGCCGGAGTGTTGAGGTGACGCAGAGGCGCGCGTCGGTCTGACGCGTCAGCCCAGCAGCCCGAACAGCCGCGTCGGAGGTTTCTCGCGCCGCACGTCGGTGACCGCGGCGGGCCCGATGGCGCTCCAGTGCGCGGCATCGAAGGCGATCGAGCACACCGCGGCGGTGGCCAGCCCGGCGCTGCTGCGCTGCGGGATCAGCAGCTGCACCAGCTCCGACACGCCTGGATTGTGAGCGACCACCAGCAGGTGCGCGATGCGCGGCCCGGTGCCGTGCACCAGCTTCAGCATGTCCGGTGCGCTCGCCAGATACAGCGCCTCCTCGCGCAGCACGCGCCTGGCAGGCAGCGAGAGTTCACGTGCCACGATGTCGGCGGTCTGTTGCGTACGGCGCGCCGGGCTCGCCAGCAGCAGGTCCGGAATGAGTTCCAGGTCCAGCAGCCGCCGCGCCATGGCTTCCGCGGCGGCGGTGCCGCGCCGGTTCAGCGGACGCTCCAGGTCGGGCATGGCCGGATCGTTCCAGCGCGCATCCGCATGCCGCATGAGAGTCAGCCGCTTCATGCGCCGCGCCTCACGCCGGCCGCTCCAGCAGAACCCGGCCATCCTGTTCGCGCGCCCGGTAGGTGCGCAGCGGCTCGTAGGCGGGCGGCGTCAGCGCCTCACCGGTGCGCAGGCAGAAGTGCGCGCCATGCCGCGGGCAGATGATCTGACAGGCTTCCACTTGCGCTCCCGCCAGCGACTCGCCGTCGTGCGTGCAACGGTCCTCTACCGCGTACAGCTCGGCGCCGCAGCGTACGACAACCACCGGCACGCCGTCGACCTCCACCGAGAGGGGCGCCGTCTCGCTGACGGCGTCCGCGCCGCCGATATCGATCCACCGGGAACTCATGCGGCTAGCCGCTGGCTTTCTAAAGCGAAACGATGGGCTTAGAACATCCCAGTCTGCAGGCGCGCAGCCTCGGACATCATGGTCTGGTTCCAGGGGGGATCGAAGGTCAGCGACACGCGCGCCTCGCGCACGGTCGGGATCCGCTGGATCTTGTCGCGCACGTCATCGACCAGGATCTCGCCCATGCCGCACCCGGGGGCGGTGAGGGTGATCTGCACCTCCACCGTGCGGGTGCCGTCGTCGTTCTGCGTCACGTCGCATGCGTACACCAGACCCAGATCGACGATGTTGATCGGGATCTCCGGGTCGTAGCAGGCGCGCATCTGCTCCCAGGCGAGCTTGCGCACATCCTCTTCGGTGGCGTTCGGCGGCAACTCGGGCGGTTTGACCGTCTCCTGGCCGATGGCGTCGGCATCCTCGCCGGCGATGCGGAACAGATTGCCCTCGAGGTACACGGTGAAGCTGCCGCCGAGGGCCTGGGTGATGTAACCGGCCTGGCCGGGCCTGAGTTTCACCTCCTGGCCGGCCGGGACGATCACCGCGCGCACCTCGCGGTTCACGACAAAGGGCTCGTTCTCGTGTCTGCGCATCGCGGCGCTACTCGGTGGATATCGTCGCCGCGCCGTGCTCGAGCGCCGCATTGAGCGTGTGCCAGCACAGGCTGGCACACTTCACGCGCACCGGAAATTCCCGCACTCCGGACAGCGCGGCCAGCTTGCCGAGCGCGCCGTCGGGTGCGGCATCGGAGCGTGTCAGCAGCGCGTGCACCTTGTCGAACAGCGCGCGGATCGCGGCGCGGTCCTTGCCCTTGACCGCTTCCGTCATCAGCGAGGCCGAGGCGGTGGAGATGGCGCAACCCTTGCCCTCGAAGCGGATGTCCGCGACGCGTTCGCCGTCCATGCGCACGAACACCGACAGCCGGTCGCCGCACAGCGGGTTGTGCCCTTCGGCGCGGCCGTCGGCGGGCTCGAAACTGCCGAAGTTGCGCGGGTGCCGGTTGTGATCCAGGATCACGTCGCGGTACAGCTCCTTGAGGTCCATCAGGCGAACACCTCACGCGCCTTGCCCAGCGCCTGCACCAGGCTCGCCACGTCGCGCTCGGTGTTGTAACAGCCGAACGAGGCGCGCGCCGTCGCCGGCAGCCCGAAGAACGTCATGACCGGCATGGCGCAGTGATGGCCGGTGCGCACGGCAACGCCCTCGGCGTCGAGGATCGTGCCGAGGTCATGCGGGTGCACGCCCTTCATGGTGAACGACAGCACCGACGCCTTGTGGGCCGCGGTGCCGATGATCTCGATCTCCGGCAGGCGTGCGAGTTCCGCGGTGGCCAGCTGCAGCAGGCGCTGCTCGTGCGCCGCGATCGCTTCGACCCCCAGGCTCTCGAGGTAGTCCATGGCGGCGGCGAGACCCACGGCGCCGGAGATGTTGGGCGTGCCGGCCTCGAACTTCCACGGCAGCTCGTTGTAGGTGGTCTTCTCGAACGACACCGTCAGAATCATGTCCCCGCCCGCCTGCCACGGCGGCATGGCCGCGAGCAGCTCCTCGCGCCCATAGAGCACCCCGATCCCGGTGGGCCCGTAGAGCTTGTGGCCGGAGAAGGCGTAGAAATCGGCGCCGAGCGCACGCACGTCGACGCGCGAGTGCGGCACGGCCTGCGCCCCGTCGATCAGCACCACCGCGCCGAAGCCGTGGGCTGCCTCGATGATGCGCTTCACCGGCAGCACCGTGCCGAGCGCGTTGGACACGTGCGCCACCGCCACCAGCCGCGTGCGCGGGCCGAGGAGCTTGAGGAACTCCTCCAGCTGCAGTTCGCCGCGGCGGTTGATCGGCGCCACTTTCAGCGTGCAGCCGGTCTGCTCGCACACCATCTGCCAGGGGACGATATTGGCGTGATGCTCGAGCGCGCTGATGAGGATCTCGTCGCCTGCCCCCAGGCGCGGGCGGGCGTAGGCCTGCGCGACCAGGTTGATCCCCTCGGTGGTGCCGCGGACAAAGATGATCTCGCGCGTCGTGCGGGCGTTGATGAAGCGCCGTACGCGCTCGCGGGCGCCTTCATACGCGGCGGTGGCCGCCTGACTGAGCGCATGCACGCCGCGATGCACGTTGGCGTGCGAGTGCGTCTCGTAGTCCTCGACCGCGCGCAGCACGGCGAGCGGGCGCTGCGAGGATGCGGCGCTGTCCAGATACACCAGCGGATGCCCGTTCACCATGGTGTCGAGGATCGGGAAGTCGTGGCGCACGCGCTCGGCATCGTACGGCGGCGGCGCAGCGAGCGAGACGTTGGCGGCCATCAGGCTGACTCCGCGCGCGCCAAGGGCTCGTTTACCTGCAGCGCCAGGCGCTCTTCGATCTGGCGCCGCAGCTCCGCAATCTCGATCTTGGCGACCACGTCCTCGAGGAATGCCCACTTCAGCAGCCGCTGCGCGACCTCGGGCTCGAGGCCGCGCGACAGCAGGTAGAACAGCATGCTCTCGTCGAGCTTGCCGGCGGTGGCGCCGTGGCTGCAGCGCACCTCGTCGGTGTAGATCTCCAGCTGCGGCCGCACGTCGAGTTCCGCTTCCGGGCCGGCGAGCAGTCCGCGCAACGACTGGCGCGAATCCGTCCCGTGCGCCTCGCTCCCCACCACGATCTTGCCGTTGAATGCGACGCGCGCGCGTCCGGCGGAAATTCCGCGAAAGACCTGTTCGGTGCGCGCGCGGGGCGCGACATGCTCGACCCGCGCGTAGGTATCCTGGACCTGCTGCCGATCCCCGAGCGCCACGACCGCGAGCATGAGGTCGGCGCGCTCCCCGGCCAGTCGCACCGCGAGGGTGGAGCGGGCCGACTGCGCGCCGGTATTGATGCCGTGCAGCCGGTAGCAGGCGTCGCGGCCGACTACCGCGCTAAGCGTGTCGAACACGATGGCGCGCGCCGAGAGCTCCTGCAGCCGGTAGTGGTGCAGCCTGGCGCCGCAGCCCAGATCGACCGTCACGGCGCTGTTCACGAAGCTCGCGTGGGGGCCGGCGCTGACGTGCCGCTCGATGAGCAGCAGCTGCGCCTGGCTGTCGAGCTGCAGTTCCACGCGCGGATACGATGCCCCGGTAAGCGCATCCGCGCTCGCCACGAACACCAGCTCGAGGCGCACCGGCTCATCGTGGTGCGCGGCGACGCGGATGGCCGCGCCGTCGGTGGCGAACGCCTCGTTCAGCAGCGCAAAGCGCTCATCCGCGGATGCGCCCGGGGCCGGGGTGTGCGCGGGCATGCCGGCCTCAGGCGCAGCCGCCAGCGGTGTGACCGCGGCGGCGGTTGAATTCAGCGCCGCCGAGAGTGCCGGCGCAAACGCACCGTCCACGAACACGTAGCGGGCAAAGCCGGGTATCGCGGCCGGCAGATCCGTTGCCGCTAGCGGCTGCGCGGGAGGAGCGGGAATGAAGCGCAGGCGCTCGAGCGGGCGCAGGTTCGCGTACTTCCAGTTCTCGTCGCGGGATGTCGGCAATCCGCTCGCCGTCAGCGCCGCGATCGCCGTGCGCCGGCGTGCCGCCGTGGGTCCGGCAGGCGCCAGCGCACGGAAGGCGTTCGTGTGTTCCTCGACGATGCGGGCGGTGAGTGGCGTGCTCATGGAAACCTCACGCCGCCTCCGCGCTGACCCAGTCGTAGCCGCGCCGCTCGAGTTCCAGTGCCAGGGTGCGATCGCCGCTCCTGGCAATGCGCCCGCGCACCAGCACGTGCACGAGGTCCGGTACGACGTATTCGAGCAGACGCTGATAGTGTGTGACCAGCACGCACGCGCGCTCGGGTGAGCGCAGGGAATTCACGCCCTCCGCGACCACCTTGAGGGCGTCGATGTCGAGACCGGAGTCGGTTTCGTCGAGAATCGCCAGCCGCGGCTCGAGTACCAGCATCTGCAGCACTTCGTTGCGCTTCTTCTCACCGCCCGAGAAACCCTCGTTCACGCCGCGGGAGAGGAAGCTGTCCTCTATATGCATGAGCTTCATCTTCTCGCGCACCAGCCCCAGGAATTCGAAGGCGTCGACTTCGGGCAGGCCATGCTGCCTGCGCACGGCGTTGACGGCGGCCTTCAGCAGATA
>CATPBQ010000115.1 GCA_955652795.1 uncultured Steroidobacteraceae bacterium
CTCGACATGGTGCTCAACCACACCTCCGACCAACACCCCTGGTTCCTGGAAGCGGCGCGCTCCCGCGATTCCCGGCGCCATGACTTCTACGTCTGGAACAACGGCAAGTCCGGCCCCGCCGGCCAGCGCCTGCCTCCCACCAACTGGGTGAGTCTGTTTGGTGGCTCGGCCTGGCAGTACCTGCCGGCAGTCGATCAGTTCTACTATCACATGTTCTACCGGCAGCAGCCGGATCTGAACTGGCGCAACCCGCAGGTCGAGCAGGCCATGTTCGCCGCGATGCGCTTCTGGCTGGATCGCGGCGTCGCCGGCTTCCGTCTCGACGCCATCACCACGCTGTTCGAGGATGTGAAACTGCGCGATGAGCCGGCACTCGGCGGCAAGAATGCCCAGGGCGACCCCAACCTCAGCGACATCTACACCAACAACCTTCCGGAGGTTCACGGCGTCATTCGGCGCCTGCGCGCCATGATCGATGGTTACGCGGGCGAGCGGGTGCTGATCGGTGAGACCTACGTGCCGAAGACCGCCGACCTCGACCCGTGGTACGGGGGTGCGCTGCACAACGAGCTGCAGCTGCCGATGGATACACTCGTGGGCCTGGGGAGCAAGCTCGACGCCAGCACCTTCCGTCAGCGTCTGGTCGAGGCCACGACCCAGATTCACCATTCGCAGCCGCTGCTGGTGTTTGACAACCATGACAACATCCGCAGCTGGGACCGCTTCGGCGACGGGGTTCACAACGAGCAGATCGCCCGCATCGTCGCCGCGCTGCTGCTGACTTCGCGCGCCACCGCGTTGCTGTACCAGGGTGAGGAGATCGGACAGCGGACCGCGACGCCCACGCGGGTCGAGGACGTGCGCGATCCGATCGGCATCACCGGCTGGCCGAAGGAGAAGGGTCGCGACGGCGAACGCACGCCGATGCAGTGGGACACATCCAACGCCCAGGCCGGCTTCAGCACGAACCCCACGACCTGGCTGCCGGTGCCGCCGAACTACCGGACCGTCAACGTGCAGACCGAATCGGCCGACCCGGATTCACTGCTCAACTGGCACCGGCGGCTGATCGGGCTGCGACGAAGCAATTCCGCATTGCGCAGCGGCCGCACGGTCATGTTGGATCAGACCAATGTCAGCGTGCTGACGTACGCGCGCGTGGGCGCGCACGGCGAGACGATCCTGGTGTCGCTGAACATGTCGCCGCAGCCGCAGACCATTACGCTCAAGGCGCAAGCGGCCGGCCTGTCGGGGACGCGCTGCAGGACCCTGTTGTCGAGCCCGGGAGCGATTGCCGATGCCAGCGCGTCGCAGCCCATCGCGCTGCCTGCCTTTGGCGCGTGGGTCGCGGCCCTCGAGTAGTGCCGGGCCTCTCAGACAACCGTGATCCTTTCACGTTCGAGGTGCAGGGCGGGCTGCGCGTTTCGGCCCGGCTCGAGCTGCCCGCCAGCGCACGCGCCTGCTATGTGCTGGCACACAGCGCCGGCGCGGGCATGGAGCACCCGTTCATGAGCGCGGCCGCCCGGGAGCTCGGCGCACTGGGCATCGCCACGTTGCGCTACCAGTTCCCCTACATGGAACGCCGCTCACGGCGACCGGACCCGCCGCCCGCCTGTCATGCGACCGTGCGCGCGGCGGTGGCCACGGCGGCGCGCCTCGCGCCCGCGCTGCCGCTGTTTGCCGGCGGTCGCTCCTTTGGCGGCCGCATGACCTCGCAGGCGCAGGCGCTTGATCCGCTGCCCGGCGTACGCGGCCTCGCCTTCCTGGGCTTCCCGCTGCACCCCGCCGGGCGGCCGTCCGAGAGCCGCGCCCGGCACTTGTTCGAGGTGCACGTTCCGATGCTGTTCATACAGGGCACGCGTGATGCGCTCGCCGAGCGCGGCCTGTTGGAGGCGATCGTGGCGCGGCTCGGGGCGCGCGCAACTCTGAGCCTGGTGGAGGATGCCGACCACTCCTTTCAGGTGCCGGCCCGCAGCGCACGCCGCGACCCCGAAGTCAGAAGTGCCGCGTGGCGCGCGCTGGCCAACTGGATCGGTTCGCTGTCATGAGCCGCCGCTCCCTCGAGCGCTACGCCGCCAAGCGCACCTTCACGCGCACGCCCGAGCCTCCCGCTGCAGCGGCGCCGGCGCGTCCGGGCCCGTTGCTGTTCGTGGTGCAGAAACACGCGGCGCGGCGGCTGCACTACGACTTTCGCCTTGAAGTCGATGGGGTGTTGAAATCCTGGGCGGTCCCCAAGGGCCCCTCGCTCGACGCCCGTGACAAGCGCCTGGCGGTCGAGGTCGAGGACCATCCGTTCGACTACGCCTCGTTCGAAGGCGTGATCCCGGCGAAGCAATACGGCGCCGGCAAGGTGATCGTCTGGGACTGTGGCGTGTACTCTCCGGATGAGGACCAGAAGTATTCATTCACCGATCGCGCCGAGGCCGAAGCGCGCGTGCGCGCGGGACTCGTCGCGGGCAAGCTGAGTTTTCTGCTGCGCGGGGAGAAGCTCAAGGGGTCGTTTGCGCTGGTGAAGACCGCCACCGGCAACCAATGGCTGCTGATCAAGCACCGGGACCGGTTCGCGCAGACGAACGACGTGTTGGCGCGCCACGCTTCCGTGCTCAGCGGTGTGAGCCTCGATGAGCTCACACCGCAGAACGTGCCGCAGCGCCTGCCGGCGACGCTGTTGGCGCCGGCCGGTCCCGCCGAGGCGTTCCCGAGGCAACTCAAGCCGATGCTCGCTGAAGCCGGCGACGCCGCCCGCTCGAACCCACAATGGCGCTATGAGCCCAAACTCGACGGCTACCGCGTGATCGCATTCGTTGAAGGTGCGAGCGTGCGCCTGCAATCGCGCCGCGGCCTGGATCTGACGCCTTTCTTTCCGGAGCTGGCGGCGGACCTGGCCGCCCAGGCCGCCGGGCAGATGATTCTCGATGGCGAGATCGTCGCCCTCGACGCCGACGGTCGCCCGTCGTTCAACGCGCTGCAGAACCGGGCGCAGCTCAAGACGGCCGCGGAAATCGCCGCCGCGCAACGTAACACGCCGGTGGTGTTGGTATGCTTCGATCTGTTGCACTTTGCAGGCCTCAACCTGCGCGCCGCACCCTACCGCGATCGGCGCCGCTACCTGGCGCAGTGCCTGCTGCCCGCCACGCACCTGCAGCTGGTGCATTCCTCCGACAATGCCGAGCAGCTGTATGCGGCGGCCTTGAGCCACGGATTCGAAGGCATCATCGCCAAGCGCCTCGACAGCACCTACCAGGCGGGCCGGCGCTCGCGTGCCTGGCTCAAGATCAAGGCCGCGCAGTCGGCCGAGTTCCTGATCGGTGGCTACACGCACGGCAAGGGCGCGCGGGAGCGGTTGGGCGCCCTGCTGCTTGGCTTCCGGGAGGGCAAGGCGCTGCGCTACGCCGGACACGTCGGGTCCGGTCTTGACGATGAAGTCATCGGCGCGCTGCTGAAGCGCGCGACGAAACTCAAACGCCGGGACTCACCGTTCGCCGATCCGCCGCCCTTGCATCGCCCGACGAAATGGCTGAAACCTGAGCTCGTGGCCGAGGTGAGCTTCAGCGAGTGGACGCCGGGCGGCGCGCTGCGGGCTCCGGTATTCGTACGCTTACGCGAGGACATCGCACCAGGCAGCGTCCGCAAGCGCACCGGCGATGCGGCAGCGCGGGCCGCGCCGCTTGCGGCGAACCCCCGTGCGGCGAAGCAAGCCGCCCTGGCGCCCGTGACCCACGCCACCGCCAGCGAGGCTGCCGCAGTGCTGCAGCAGCTCGAGAATCCCGCCAACCGCATGGAGCTGGCGGTCGGCGGCGCGCGCATCAAGCTGACCAACCTCGATCGCGTCTACTGGCCCGCCGAGCCGCGCACGCGGCATCCCGCCACAACCAAGCGCGATCTCATCCGTTACCTCGCGGGCGTCGCACGCTTCATGCTGCCGCACCTTGCTGATCGACCCCTGACCATGATTCGCATGCCCGAGGGCATCGACGGCGAGCGCTTCTTTCAGAAACACTGGGCGCAGGCGTTACCGGAGTTCGTCGAGTCGGTCACCGTTTTTTCCGAACACCGGGACGGGAAGCACCGCTATCTGCTCGCCAACAACCTGCCCACACTCCTGTGGCTGGGACAGGTCGGCACGCTCGAGTTCCACGTGTGGCACTCGCGCGCTCAGCTTGCGCCCGAGGCCGCGGGGCGGCAGACCGATTACGCGAGCTCGCTGGCGGCGCTGGAGTCCTCGATCCTCAACTACCCCGACTACCTGGTGTTCGACATCGATCCCTACATCTACTCCGGCAAGGAGGCCAAGGGCGCGGAGCCGGAGCTCAACAAGCGCGGGTTCGCGGTCGGCAAGCGCGTCGCGTTCTGGTTGCGCGCGCTGCTGAAGGAGATGTCACTCGAGGCGATCGTGAAAACCTCCGGCAAGACGGGTCTGCACGTGTTCGTGCCGATCGAGCGCACCGTGACCTTCGATGAGGCGCGCCGCATCTGCGAGACGGTCGGACGGCACGTCATGCGCGCACATCCGAAGGACATCACCATGGAGTGGGCGGTCGAGAAGCGTACCGGCAAGATCTTCATCGATTACAACATGAACGTGCGCGGCAAGACTCTGAATGTGGCGTATTCGCCACGCGGCGTCCCGGGAGCCCCGGTGTCCATGCCGCTCAGCTGGGAGGAGCTCGAGGCCGCCGAGCCCATGGACTTCACAATCAACAACGTACCGGCCCGGTTGGAAAAGAACGGCGACCGGTGGCATGATGTACTCGAGACAAAACAGAGTCTTACGCAGGCTTTCGGTGTTGACCGTCAGGTCGAGCGTGAGACGTAACGCGAAGGCAGCCTAAGGTGCACTCATGGCCCAACGTTCCATAGGATCTCTGACGGTGTCGTTCGGGCTGGTTGCCATCCCGGTGAAGCTGTACACCGCCACTCAGTCGGCGAACGCCATCTCCTTCAATCTGCTGCACAAGACCGACGGATCACGTCTCAAGCAGCAGTACATATGCCAGAAAGAAGGCGTGGTCGTGGAACGCGACGAGATGGTCAAGGGGTACGAGTTCGCCAAGGACCAGTACGTGTTGTTTTCACCCGATGAGATCAAGGCGCTGGAGGAAGTTGGAACGCATTCGGTCGAGATCTCCGAGTTCGTGCCGATCGAGTCGATCGATCCGGTGTACTTCGACAAGACCTACTATCTCGCACCCGACAAGGGCGCAGCCAAGCCCTACGCGCTGCTCACCGAAGCGCTCAAGCAGGCCGGGCGCTGCGCCGTCGGCCGCTGGGCGGCGCGCGGCAAGGGCTATATCGTGATCCTGCGTCCGATCGGAGACGTGCTCGCCATGCAGCAGCTGCACTATGCGGCCGATGTGCGGCGTGCAAGCGAAGTCGACATCCCCAAACCGGAGGTGAAGCCGGCGGAGCTGAAGCTCGCCCAGCAGCTCATCGATCAGCAGACGGCCGAGAAGTTCGATGCGGACTCCTACAAGGACGAGCTGCGAGGGCGCATCGAGGCGGCCATCCAGAAGAAGGTCGAGGGCAAGGAAATCTCGGTTACCGAAGGGGCCCCGGAAGGTGAGGCCAAGGTCATCGATCTCATGGAGGCACTGCGCGCAAGTCTCGCAAAGACCGAAAGTGCCCGCTCGCAGGTCACGCGCCTGGGTCCGCGCAAGGCTCCCAAGCGCGTCGAGGAGCCCGCCAAGGTGACTCGCAAGGCGAGCAAGCGCAACGGCTGAGGCAGCGCGACGCCGACGAGAGATCGGGATGCGTTCCTACAGTGTGCGGGACGTGGAGCGGGTCCTGCAGCTTGCCCCTGACACCACCCGCAGTCTCATCCGGGCCGGGTTCGTCCATCCCGCGCGCGGTCCGCGCCGCGAGTACCGCTTCTCCTTCCAGGATCTGATCGTGCTGCGCACGGCCCGCGCGCTCATTGAGGCGAGGATTCCCAAAAAGCGCATCCGCCGCTCGCTGGAGAGCCTGCGGCGCAACCTGCCCGAATCCATGCCGCTGTCGGGCCTGGCCATCAGCGCGGTCGGCGATCACGTCGTGGTGCGCGACGGGGACACGCGCTGGCAGGTCGACAGCGGCCAGTATCTGCTGGGTCTGGACGTCAGTCTGCAGGACGGCGTGCTGCGCGTGGTGGAGCACAAGCAGGCCGCACCCGCGGCGCCTGCGCCGGTGCCCGACTGGTTTGCGCAGGGGCTGACACTCGAGGAGAGCGATCCGGATGGGGCACTGGCGGCCTACCGGCGCGCCGTGGACGCGGACCCGCACCATAGCGCGGCGTGGACCAACTGGGGGCGCCTGCTGCACGAGCAGGGCAGGACGGACGAAGCCGATGAAGTGTATCGGCGCGCGCTGGCGCAGATCGGTCCCGACGCGCTGCTGCTTTTCAACCAGGGCGTGCTGCTCGAGGATCTGGGGAAATCCGCGGCGGCGCTCGCAGCGTACCAGACGGCACTTGAAGAGGATCCCGATCTCGCGGATTGTCACTACAACCTCGCGCGGCTCTACGAAGCGCTGGGTAAGCCGCAGCACGCCATCCGGCACCTGGGTCAATACCGGCGCCTGCTGAGTGGCGACAGCCGCTGATCCTGTCGGGCAGGCGCGCATGAGGATGTGGGTCGGCACCTCCGGGTACAACTACCCCGAATGGAAGGGCAGCTTCTATCCGCAGAAGCTGCCGGCGGCGAAGATGTTGTCGTACTACGCCGAGCGCTTCACGACCGTCGAGATCAACTACACCTTCTATCGCACGCCGAACGAGAAAATCCTCGCCGGCTGGAATCGCGAAACTCCGCCGGGTTTCCGGCTCACCCTCAAGGCTCCCAAGCGCATCACGCACATCGCCAGGCTCAGGAACTGCGCAGACCTGCTGCAGTACTTTCTGAAAACGGCGGCCACCTTGGGGCCGAAGCTCGGCGCGATCCTCTTCCAGCTGCCGCCCTACTTTCGCAGGGACCTCGCGGTGCTCGATGAGTTTCTGCACCTGCTCCCCGCGGGTACCTGCGCCGCGTTCGAGTTTCGCCACGCCTCGTGGATGGACCCGGAAGTGTTCGCCCGGCTCAGGGCC
>CATPBQ010000116.1 GCA_955652795.1 uncultured Steroidobacteraceae bacterium
CGGTGGCTTCCTGGCGCCGGAGGCCCAGGTGCGGCTCGCGGTTGCCGCCGGCCAGGTGAGGCAACGCAGGGTCACCATCACGCCGCTGTTCGACCCGCCATCGCGCGGCTGGTACTGCGCCGATCTGCACCACCACGCGGATCAGGCAGAGGCGGTGACACCACCGGCGGATCTGGCGCGCTCGCAATTCGCGGCGGGGCTCGATCTTCTGTTCGTCAGCGATCACGATTCGACCGTGAACCTCGCAGTGTTGCAGCAGATTGCCAGCGCGCGTGGCGTGGCCTTCATCCCGGGGATCGAGCTGTCGCCGTCCTGGGGCCACTTCAACGCTTATCCGCTGACACCCGGTGCGCAGCTGGCGATCGACACCAGCACGGCCACCATCGACGTGGTCCTGAAAGAGGCGCGCCGCGCCGGCGCAACGGTCGTGCAGGTCAATCACCCGTTCAATCCCTACGGCTACTTCGCCAGCCTGAAGGCCGGCGTGGCACCCGGCGGCTTCAATCCGGGGTTTGATCTGCTCGAGATCAACTCATCGGTCCCCAATGACGACCGCAAGGTGCTGGCGAAGCTGTGGGAATTCTGGAATGCGGGCCAGCGCTACTACATCGCTGCCGGCAGTGACACCCACAATGTCTGGAACGATCAGTCCGGGCGCGTACGAACCTTCGCGCATCTCGAGGCTCAGGTGACCGCCCAGGCCTTCGCGGAGGCACTGAAAGCGGGCCGCGCGTACGTAAGCTACGGCCCGCTCATCTTCCCGTCGGTGATGTTCGGCACGCAGATGCAAGTCCGGAGCGGTGAGCCCTTCACTCTGGGCTTCGATCTGGCGTCCGTTGCCGGCGTCAGCAAGGCCGAGCTCATCAGTGCTGGAGCGGTCGAGGACAGCCGCTCATTTCCCGACACCCCGCTCAAGACTCACGTCGACTTCACGCTCACGACCAACCACCCCGGTTGGTATGCGCTCGACGTCGAGGACCAGCAAGGGCGCAAAGCTTACACCGATCCGGTCTGGGTAACGATCGCGCCCCTGCGGCAGTAGTCATGAGAGGTGCGCCGGGCCGATCGCTGCGCTACGGGCAGCTCAGAACCATACTGCTGCTGTTTGGGGGCTATGCCGCCTGTTACTACTGCCGGGCGGATCTGTCCGTGGCCACGCCCCTGTTGGTCGAGGAGCTGGGCAAGCAAGGAGTCAGTCATAGCGAGGCGATTGTCCGCATCGGCTCGATCAGTTCCCTCGGCGTTCTCGCCTACGCGCTGGGCAAACTGTTTCTCACCGGCCTGGGGGACTACTGGGGCGGGCGGCGCAACTTCCTCATTGGTGTGGGAGGCGCCGCCGTGTTCACGCTGTTGTTCGCCGCCGGCGGTACCATCCCAATATTCACTCTCGCGTGGGTCGGAAACCGCCTGACGCAGTCGATCGGCTGGGCCGGCCTCATCAAGGTCTCCTCCAAGTGGTTCGACTATTCCTCCTACGGGTCGATCATCGGCATTCTCAGCATCAGCTACCTGGTCGGAGATGCCGCCGCGCGGCAGCAGATGGGGATGCTGATCGAGCGTGGCTACGGCTGGCGCTCGCTGTTCCTGTTCGCCGCGATCGTGGCCGCAGTCATGCTGATCGCGAGTCTGCTGTGGTTGCGCGAGTCCCGCGCTGAGCTCGGACACACGGAAGCGAAGCCGAACCCGCTCAACCTGTTTGCCGCCGCAGAGTCGCGGCCTGCAAGTGTGGGCGCGCTGTTGCTGCCGCTGCTGCGCAGCCGGGCGTTTCTCCTGGTTTGTCTGCTGTCGTTCGCCTGCACGATAATCCGCGAGACGTTCAATACCTGGACACCGGTTTACCTGCGCGATCACCTCGGATACAGCATGGCTCACTCCGCCGGCATGAGCGCGATCTTCCCGGCGGTGGGCGTAGCCTCGGTGCTGCTGGCGGGTTGGCTCAGCGACCGTCTCGGCCTGAACGGCCGCTCGCTGCTGATGTTCCTCGGACTCACGGGCACGGCCGCCGCGCTGCTGGTGCTCATGTCCGTGCGCTCCGGCCCGTCCGGCGCCTTGCTGGCGGTGGTGGTGATCGGGGTCGTCGCATTCTGCCTGCTGGGGCCGTACTCTTATCTGGGCGGCGCCTTCGCGCTCGACTTCGGCGGCAAGCAGGCGAGTGCGGCCGCCTCGGGAATCATCGACGGCATTGGGTACCTGGGTGGTGTACTGGCGGGGGACACTGTTGCGCGGCTCTCGGTCGCATTCGGCTGGGAAGGCGTGTTCGTGACCCTGGCGGCGGTCAGCGCTGTGGCCGCGGTGTGCGCCGGCGGTTTGTACGTTCTGAACACCAGGGCAGCGGCAAGGACAACCCATGGCTAGCTCCGCCGGGCTCAGCCGTATCGTCGCAGCACCGGAGTGCCTCACCATCGAATGGGAGGACGGCCGGACGAGCGAGTTTGCCAGCCTGTGGCTGCGCGACAATGTGCGTGAGGACCGCGACCCTCACAACGGCCAGCGCCTGGTAGACATCACCGATCTGCCGGAGAAACCGCGGATTCGCTCGGCGGCGGCCGCAAACGGCGTCGTGCGCATCGATTGGGAAGACGATTCGCGAGGCGCGGGTTTTGAGCTCGACTGGCTGGCGGCCCATGCTTTCGGGGGCGGCCAGCCGCGACCCGAACTGACGCCCCGGGCGTGGCTCGCAGGCGCGGGGCTCGTCGCCACCCGGGACTTCGCCTGGGCGAGCCTTGCCGAGGCGCGCGAGGACTCGCGGGTGCGCCTCACCTGGTTGACGCGCCTGCTGCAGGACGGCTTGGCCTTCCTGAGTGGCGTGCCGGCGCAGGAAACGGCGCTGCTCGAGGCGATGCCTTTGGTCGGGCGCGTGCTCGAGACCAACTACGGCCTCACCTTCGACGTTCGCTCGGTGCCGCAACCCGA
>CATPBQ010000117.1 GCA_955652795.1 uncultured Steroidobacteraceae bacterium
CTATCAGCCGATCGTCGACATCGAATCGCACCGTATCGTGGCGCTGGAGGCGCTGCTGCGCTGGAAGCATCCGAGCCATGGATACGTGCGGCCCGAGCACTTCGTGAGCATCGCGGAGGAGGCCGGCCTGATCGTGCCGATTGGGGACTTTGTGCTGCAACGGGTGGTCGAGGACGCGGTGCGCTGGCGCCAGGCGGGAGGCACGCTGGTGCCGATCGCCTTCAATGTCTCGGCTGTGCAGCTGCAGCGCTCCAATCTCGTCGAAAACATCTCCAGGCTGACCCGGCAGCATGGCCTGGAACCGTCCTTGCTGCAGGTCGAACTGACGGAGAGCGCGGTGTTCGAACGGCGCGAAGCACGCAACCGCGAGGCGAGCCAGGACGTCGTGGCGAGCCTGCGCGAGCTCGGCGTGCGCATCGCCATCGATGATTTCGGCATTGGCTACTCGAGCCTCTCGTACCTGAAGCGCTGGCGCGTGGATACGCTCAAGATCGACCGCAGTTTCGTGCGTGACCTGGTGACGGACCTGAGCGATCTCGCCATCGTCAGCGCCATCATCGCCATGGCCCGGCATCTGCACATCGAGGTGGTCGCGGAAGGTATCGAGGGTTGGCAACAGCTCGAGAAGCTGCGCCAGCTCGGCTGCACGTATGCGCAGGGATATCTGTTTGCCCGGCCAGCGCCGGCGCAGGACTGCGCGCGCTACCTGTCCGGGGAGCCGCTCGATCTCACCCAGCGCGTGCCGGCGCTCGACCGGCTGGAATCCACCGGCAGCGGGGATCAGTTCCGCGTACTGCGCGCCTGAGTCCAAAGCGCCTGTCGGCGCCGCGTGCGAGAATGAGCCATGTCGCGCAGCGCCGAGAGCTCCCCGGGGTCTGACGGGAAATCGCACCCGCAATGCGCGGATGCCGTACTCATGGTCCGGCCTCACGCGTTCGGCTACAACCCGGAGACCGCCGCCACCAACACCTTCCAGCGTCCGCAGGACTTGCCCAGTGCCGCGGGGGCGGGTGCCCAGGCGCGTGCGGAGTTTGAACGCGTCGCCCAGGCGCTGGAGAGCGAAGGCATCAGCGTCTGCGCGGTGGACGACACGACGCAGCCGGCCAAGCCCGATGCGGTGTTCCCCAACAACTGGCTGAGTTTTCATGATGACGGCACGCTGGTGCTGTATCCCATGCAGAGCGCGAGCCGCAGGCTCGAGCGCCGGCCGGAGCTCCTCGATGCAGCCGTGAAGCGCCTCGACTTCAAGGTGTCGCACCTGATCGATCTCACGCACCACGAGAGGCAGGGACGATTTCTGGAGGGCACCGGGAGCCTGGTGCTCGATAACGCGGAGCGTGTCGCTTACGCCTGCACCTCAGCGCGCACACATCCGGAGCTGGTCGCGGAATGGGCGCGGGAGCTCAACTACGAGGCGGTGATCTTTCAGGCCACCGATCGCGCCGGCGCACCGCTCTATCACACCAACGTCCTGATGTGCATCGGCGAGCGTGCGGTGGTCATCGGCGCCGCGGGGATCGCCCCGGCAGACCGGGATCGGGTCCTGGCTCGCCTGCGCGCGAGCGGCCGCGAGATCATCCAGATCGGCCATGACGAGATCGAGTGCTTCGCCGGCAACATGCTCGAGCTCGGCACCTGGGATGAGGCGCTGGGGGACTCGCGCGTGCTCGTGATGTCGGACACGGCGCGCCGCGCACTCAACCCCGAGCTGTTCGCACGCCTCTCCGGCTGCACCGACACCGTGCTCGCGATTCCCGTTCCCACCATCGAAAAGCTCGGCGGCGGCAGCGTGCGCTGCATGCTGGCGGAAGTGTTCCGGCCGGCGTGATCGAGCTGCTGGTCAAGGGGGGTCTCTCCTATCTCCTGGGTTCGATCGTGGGGAGCCTCATCATCAGGGCCTTGCGCGGCGGGGTCGACATTCGGGCGCTCGGCAGCGGCAATGCAGGCGCCACCAACGCACTGCGGACCCAGGGCAAAGCGGTCGCGTTCTGGGTGCTGCTGATCGATCTGGCGAAGGGCTGGATCGCGACGCACCTGATCGCACCCTCGCTCCTGCCCGGGATCGCGCCGGCAGCGCCCGCCTTACACCCCTGGTGCGTGACGGTCTGCGGGCTCGCCGTGGTACTGGGACATGTCTACCCGCTGTGGTTCGGATTCCGCGGCGGTAAGGGAGTCGCGACGCTCGTGGGCACCGTGCTCGGCATCCACCCGTGGCTCCTCCTGCCCATGGTGCTCACCTGGCTCGGGGCGGTCATGCTCTTTGGCTTTGTGGGGCTCGCCTCGATGCTGAGCGCGTTCGCGCTGGCGGTCTCGATCGCGCTCAGCGCCACCAGCCCGCGGGCACCGCTCCTGACCTACGGAATACTCGTCGCGTTGCTGATCCTGTTTACCCACCGCGCCAACATTGCGCGCATGAGCGCCGGCACCGAATCGCGCGCCCGCCGCCTGTGGCTGTTCGGTTCGCGCGGCCGGCAGGCCTGACATGGCGCGAACCGGTGCATCGGCACACCCGCAGGCGAACGATTCGACGCCGCTCACGGCGCGCGTGTTCGCACAGCTCTGCGACGGGCGCTTCCACTCCGGTGAGCAGCTCGCGCAGGTGCTCGGCGTCAGCCGCAGCGCGATCTGGAAAGCGGCCGGGACGCTCAGGGAGCTGGGCGCGACGCTGCACGCGGTGCGCAATCGAGGCTATCGCCTCGCGAGCGCCAGCGATCCCCTCGATGCGGCCAAGATCCGCGAGCGCCTGGCGCCTGACGTGCGCGACCACGTGCGCAGCGTCGAGGCCACCTGGTCGACTGCCTCCACCAACAGCGTGTTGCTGGCGCGCGCCAACCCGCCCAGCGCGACGAGCGAGGTCTTTCTCGCGGAATATCAGACCGCAGGCCGTGGGCGGCGCGGGCGTGCGTGGCTGGCCTCGCCAGGCGGGGCGATCTGCCTGTCGCTCAGCTGGACGTTCCGCGAGGTGCCGCGTGATCTCGGGGCGCTGAGCCTGGTCATCGGGGTGTGCGCGCTGCGGGC
>CATPBQ010000118.1 GCA_955652795.1 uncultured Steroidobacteraceae bacterium
CGACAGGTGCGTGAACGGCTCGACTTCGCGGCCGTCCTCCTTCCAGCCCTGCACCGTGCCGACGTTCAGGCGCAGGGTGAAGGTCGCATCCGGTGGCAGGCTCGTGCCGTACACGCGAAAGCGGGCGCGCGCGATTTTTTCCGAAGCGGCCTCGACCGGAGCCTCCACCTCGTCTTCATAACTCTTGCGCACCATACGGGCCGGCGCATCCACGCTGCGCGCGAATTCGATCATCGGGTCGTGCGCGGCGTCGAGCGCCGCGGCGCCCCCGTCCCACAAGCGCTGGCGCAGCTTCGGATCGGCGAGCTGCGAGCCCTCCACCAGCCGTGCCGCCAGCGTGTCGGGTGAATCCTTCGCCAGCAGCTGACGCACGATCGGTGCGTCCGGCCCCAGCCACTCGCGCATGCGCTCCAACGCAAAGGACAGCGTGAGCTTCTCGAGCGCCGGATACACCGGTACCGGGGCGGTGAGGCGCTGCGCGACGCGTGGCAGCGCCGCGTCGCGGTATTCACGCAGGCGGTCGGTGTTGGGTTTGGGGCGTTCAGCGGCGCCGCGCACCAGGGTGCGCGCATAGGTGAACAACCTGCTGTTGAAGCCGGCGCCCTGCTCGAGGAACGTATAGGGCAGGTAGAGCTCGCGCTCGCGCAGCTGCGCTTTCGCGATGTCCGACCACGGATCGCCGATCGCGGCGGCAAATTGCGGGTCGGCGGCGACCTTGGCTTGCAGCGCCGCCTCCTCGTCGCGCTTGGCTTTCAGCAGCCGCTCATCGAGCAGCGCGTCGAGCTCCTTGCGGCGCACCTTGATGGAGTTTTCCAGGCCATTGAGCGGATCTTCCACGATGCGGTCCGCTTCGGCGCCCGTCTTACCGAACTCGATGAAACGCCCGCGCAACTCCGAGGCGCGCAGCAGCCAGCGCGGCAGTTCCACGTTGCGCAGGCTCTGGAGCTGCGCGACGGTCAACAGCCGGTCGGTGGAACCGGGATGCCCCGATACGAACACCAGCTCGTCCGCCTGCGGCCCCTCCGGCCTTATGCGCAGGAAGTTCGGCGTCGAGGCGGGCTTGCCGTTCGGGCCGTAGGCACGCAGGACCGACATGTCCAGGCACCAACGCGGGAACTGAAAGTTGTCCGGGTCACCGCCGAATGCCGCAATACCGCGCTCGGGAGCGAATACCAGGCGCACGTCGTCATAGCGGTGGTACTTGTAGAGCCAGTACTGACCGCCCTGGTAGAGGTCGACGGATTCGCACTTCAGCGGCCCGGATTTCAGGTGCTGGCTTTCCTGCTCGCAGGCCTGCTCGAGTTGCGTCAGGGTCTTCTTGCGGGTGTCGTTGGCCGCGCGGTCATCGAGTCCGCGGATCGCCGCGGCCACCTTGGCGGTGACGTTCTCCACGCCCATCAGTACGTCGGCGATCTGCGTTCCGCACTTGAGTTCCTGTTCGCGGGAGCGGGCGAGGAAGCCGCTGCGCAGCAGGTTCTGCTCGCTGCTCGAGTGATCATCCAGGCAGGCTTCGGCGCAGTGGTGATTGGTGAGGATCAGCCCGTCGGCCGACACGAAGGATGCCGTGCAGTTCGACAGGCGGATGGTGGCGGCGCGTACCCGATCCAGCCACGCGGAGCTGATGTCGGCGCCGTACTGGCGCTTCACCAGATCCTGCGGAAAGTCGTGGAAGGTCCACATGCCGGCGTCGCTGAACGCGGGCGGTGATACCAGCAGCACGAGGACGGCGGGCAGACAGCTGCGGCGCATGGCAATCCTTTCAAAGTTATTCTTGGCAACCCGAGCCAACATTTCCGGGGCTGTGCGATTATGCTGTTAGCTTTCTGATTCGAGCAGCATGAGCGTCGTGCCGTCCGGGCTCTCCAGCACGGCGTTGCCGAGGTGCCCGGCGGAGCCCGGCACGACGGTGGACATGGCCACGCCCAGCTCGCGCAGCCGCGCAATGCGCGCGCGCATATCGGGGCCGCGGAACACCAGCATCGGTCGCTCGCACACCCGTGGGGGGTGAAACGAGACGTCCAGGTAGTCGCTGGTGAGCGGCAGGTGCGGATAGGGCGCTGCCACCTCGCCGGCGGCGACGAAGCCCAGAGGCTCCCAGAAGGCCTGCGCGGCGGCAAAGTCCGTGACCGGCAGACTCACCTCGGCGAAGTCGCCGCACAGCGAGACCTCGGCCCGCGCCACCGGGGAGTAGGTGCGCGCTTCCAGGACCGCGAGCGCGTGGCCAAACGGATCCGACAATCCGATCTCGTTGAATACCTGCTCGCCGGTGTGGCAGAGCGTCAGTTCGATGCCGGCCGCGGCAAACTCCCGCACGCACTCGGCAATGCCGGGACGCACGAAAGTGAGTACCGGCGAGGCGCCGCGCCGTTGATGCAGGCCTATGAACAGCCGGCCGTCGGTCAGCACCCCGTACGGATGCGTGAGCGTATCGGTGGTCGGGGCCTGGCTGAACCCTAAGCGTTCGTAGAACTCGATCGAGGCGCGCACATCATCGACCGCGATGCTGGTCTCGTGAAAAGTCCCCAGCAGGGGCAGTGGCGCGCTGGACATCATGCGGAGGCACCGCGCGCGGTGCTGGGAAGGCGGCCATGCCCGGCGTGCGTCCAGCCCTGACAGTGCTGCTCGATCAGGTCCGCGAGGCATTGCGCATGGCTGGCGCGGGCGTTGAGCGCCGGCACATACTGGTAACGCTCACCACCGGCGCGCGTGAAGGCGTCGCGATTTTCGATATCGATCTCCTCGAGCGTCTCCAGGCAGTCCACGGCAAAACCCGGACACACCAGGGTAACTTCGCGCACGCCGCGGGCGGGCATCCCGGTGAGCACCGTGCGGGTGTAGGGCTTCAGCCAGTCCGTCGGACCAAAGCGCGACTGAAAGCTCACGCTCCACTCCCCGTCGCGCAACAGCAGTTCGTCCGCGAGCAGGCGCGCCGTGGTCTGGCAGCGGCAGAAGTACGGGTCACCCTGCTGGACGTAGCGCTCCGGAATGCCGTGAAACGAAATCAGCAGGTGAGCCGTGCGGCCGTGAGCCTGCCAGTGCTCGGTGACGCTGGCGCGCAGCGCATCGATGTAGCCCGGATGCTCGTGATAGTCCGCGATGAAGCGCAGCTCGGGCAGCCAGCGCCAGCGGCGCAACTCGGCACTGACCTGGTCGTAGACGGCACCGGTGGTGGCCCCGCAATACTGCGGGAACAGCGGCAGCACCAGGATGCGCTGTGCGCCGGACTCGCGCAATCGAGCGAGCGCGCCGCGCACGTCGGGAGCGCTGTAGAGCATGCCGACCTCCACCGACAGCGGCGCCAGCATGCGTTGCGCGAGCGAGCTGGCGAGCTCGGCACGCAAGCGCTCCGACAGCTCGCGCAGCGGCGAGCCGCCAGCAGTCCAGATGAGGCGGTACTTGCGCGCGATGCGCCGCGGACGCCAGGGCAGAATGATCCCGTAGAGCAGCGGCAGCCACAGTGCGCGCGGCAGCTCCACCACGCGCGGGTCGGCGAGGAAGCGCGCCAGGAACGCGCGCACGGCGCCGGCTTCCGCGGCTTGCGGCGTGCCGGAGTTGACCAGCAGGATGCCGATACGTTCGGGGTTCGCGGAGCGCATGGCTCACGATACCGCAAGCGCCGCGCCGCAGCCTATCCTAAGCACCCTCAGCCAATGCCCACGCACAGGTATTTAAGCTCGGTGTAGAACACGATCCACTACTTATAAAAATAACAAACAGTGCCCGACTCCTTGACCCCCCCGAACGGCGCAACCTCGGTGGAAATGATCCCGGTATTCAGGCCCACGATGCCGTACTCCAGGGCCTCCGCCACGCGCCACGAGCGCGCCAGGTCGCGGGTGTAGAAGTAGGCCGCCAGTCCGAACTCGGTGTCGTTCGCCATGCGGATGGCGTCGCTCTCGGTCTGGAAACGGAACAGGGGCGCGACCGGACCGAAGGTCTCTTCGCGCGCCACCAACATGTCGGCAGTCACCTCGGTGACCACGGTCGGCTCGAAGAACGTGCCGCCGAGCGCGTGTCGCTTGCCGCCATGCACGATGCGCGCGCCCTTGGCCGTGGCGTCCGCGAGGTGCTGCTCCACCTTGGCGAGCGCCTTGGTATCGATCAGCGGACCCTGGTCGGTGGGGCCCTTGAGCCCGTCGCCCACGCGCAGCTGTGCCACGGCGTGCACCAGCTTGCGGGTAAACTCCTCGTACACCGGCGCCTGCACCAGCAGGCGATTGGCGCACACGCACGTCTGCCCGGTGTTGCGGTACTTGCTGGCGATGGCCCCCGCCACCGCGGCATCCAGATCGGCGTCCTCGAACACGATGAACGGCGCATTGCCACCGAGCTCCAGCGACAGCTTCTTCACCGTGCCGGCGCATTGCGCCATGAGTTTCTTGCCCACCTCAGTGGAGCCGGTGAACGTGACCTTGCGGACGGTGGTGTTGGAAGTCATCTCCCCGCCGATCGCGGCCGCATTGCCGGTGATCACGTTGAGCACGCCGGCCGGCACCCCGGCGCGCGCCGCGAGCGCCGCAGCCGCCAGCGCCGAGTAGGGCGTCTGGCTCGCGGGCTTGCAGACGAAAGTACAGCCGGCCGCGAGCGCGGGTCCCGCTTTGCGCGTGATCATCGCCAGGGGGAAATTCCACGGCGTGATCGCCGCGACCACTCCCACGGGCTGGCGCAGC
>CATPBQ010000119.1 GCA_955652795.1 uncultured Steroidobacteraceae bacterium
AGGGCGCCGGCGCCGCGGCGAGCACGCTGCCGCCATCGAGGGTGCCGCGCACCGTGGCCTGCGCCCGGCTGACACCCTCCTCCCACTCCAGCTGCAACCTCCCCCGCGCACCTTGCGCGCCCCGCAGTTCCAGATCGGCGTGCACGGTGCCACTGCGGCGCGGCCAGTCGATCCCGCCCGAAACGCTTGCATCCTCGGTCCAGAGCACGTCGCGAAGAGTCAGCCGATAACCTTGCGGCGCTTCCCGGACGGTGAATGTGCCGCCGCGCAATCCAACGCCCCTGCCGGCTCCGTTGGCCTCGGCGCGGGCGATTGCGTCCCCGCAGGTCAACAGCACCGCTGTTACGACGCGCAACTGGTCTTCTCCCGCCGCATTGCCCGCAAGGCCGCGTGCGGGTGTCAACTCGCGCACATGCCTGGCGAAGCGTGGCACCAGGCGCACCGCGGGCACCCCGGTCGCACAGCTTTCATCGCCGCTCTCGAGGTGCTCCATGAAGCGACGCGCCAGGATGGCGCCGCATTCGCTGCGGGCATGAGGCAGCGCATTGACGTGGAAGCTATTGGCGATGACGACGTGGCGGGCTCGCGGAAAGCGGGCCGCCGCCGCGGCCCCGTCCGCCGCGCTGGTCATATTGTCCAGCTCGCCGGAGATCACCAGCACGGGAACTTCCGGGTAGCGGGCGCCGGCGGGGACCAGGCGCACGGCCGGCGCGCCGGGCGCCGCGGCAGGCCAGCGCACGCACTCATCGATGAAGGCATAGTCGAGTGGCATGCCGCGATATTCATCGATCGTGAACGGCGCATAGGTGTCGGGCACCTCGGTCTTGCGCTTCGTGATCTGCGCATCACGTGCGATCAGGCGCTGGGCAGGCGCGAGGCTCATGTCGAAGATCTGCGGCGGGTCCTGGCAGAACACTGCGGCCGCCAGCCCCGCGCTGAACTGCCGCGGCGAGCGCGTCGGATCGCGTGAGTCCACGCTGGCCAGAGTTTCCGCCATCAGCCTGAGCAGCGGTAACCGGTCCCCGTCGCTGAACGCGCGCGCCGCCGCATCCAGCTCGCGCACCGTCGCATGGGCCGGCGAGCCTCCGAACATGACGATCGCCAACTGGCTTGCATCGGCGGTGAACCGCATGGATCGCCCCTCGCCATAACGCACCGCTGCGCTGAACGGACCGACGCGCAGCAGCTCGAGCGCCCGGGCGATGTGCTCGAGCGAGCTTCCCGCGATTGCCTGACAAGCGGGTGCGCGCTCGCAAGCCCGGTTGAACTTGTCGCGCATCGCGGGTGCGTAGTGCGGGTACCAGGCGTAGTCGGGACCCTCCAGAGGATAGGCACCATCGAGCACCAGGGAGCGCAGCCGGTCCGGGTGTCGCAACGCAAAGACCTGCGCGAAGTAGGTGCCGTATGAGTCGCCGTACAGGTTGATGCGCCCGATCGACAGCGCCTCCAGGATCGCAGCCAGGTCATCGGTTGCCAGGGCGGTGCTGTAGAGCGGCGCCGCTCGCCCGAGCGAGCGCCCGCAGGATCCGATGTTGGCCTCGGTGAGCACCGCTGCGCTCTGCAACGGCTCGCAGTCGACAGCGGCCGAGCGTCCCGTTCCCCGATTGTCCATGATCAACACATCGTGGTTCGACCGCAGGGGCCCGAACAGCGCCAGGTACTCGCTGCGTGACCCGGTGGCGGGATAGCCGGGGCCGCCCTCGGTCGCCACCAGGGCGCCGGCGGCAGGACCGCTGGCAGTATGCGGGTAATACTCGAAGTAGATCGATATGGCCCCGGGGACTGCGCCGCTGGGATCAAGGCGGCGGTAGAGGCTCCCACACCAGGGCGCCCGCGTGTCGCAGCGGTGCAGAGTCAATCCTCCCACCTGCAGTGCCGCCATCGGCCGTGCATCCGATCCGCGTGCGCTGACAGCAGCCAGCAGCAGCATGCCCCAGATCAGGAAGCGACGGTGACGGCCGTATGCCATGGACGGGATGCGCGCGGCGCCGATTTTGCAGTGAACGGTCGCGTCCCCGGCGCATCGTTCTTATTGAACGCTTGTATTATAAGGATCCCTGCCCAGGATGCGCCACCGCGCCCAAGCCGGCCGCGAGCTGACTCGAGCCGGATGCAACGGTGGCATAGGAGTTGAATGATGTTGCCTCGGATTGCCTCTCGGGCCGCCGGCGGGTGCGCTGTTCTTCTGGCACTCACCGTGTTCCAGCCTGCCGCGCGCGCTCAGACGGCGACCCCGCCGAAGACGCGCAATGTCGTGCTCATCGTCAGCGATGGTCTGCGCTGGCAGGAGATTTTCACCGGCGCCGACCCTACCTTGATGAACGAGAAAAACGGCGGCATCTGGGATAAGGAGCAGGAGCTGCGCCGTGAATTCTGGCGCGCAACCGCGGACGAACGCCGCCAGGCTCTGTTTCCGTTCTTGTGGACGACCGTCGCCGCGCGCGGCCAGATCTTCGGCAACCAGACCAAAGGCAGCATCGCTCGTGTCACCAACGGGTTGGCCTTCTCTTACCCCGGATACAATGAGATGCTGACCGGGCATCCCGATCCGCGGATCAACTCGAACCAGTTCGGGCCGAATCCCAACCCCACGGTGTTCGAATGGTTGAACGGTCTGCCGGATCTGCACGGGCTCGTCAGCGTGTACGCAACCTGGGAGACGTTCAAGGATATCTTCAACGTTCGACGCAGCAATCTTCCGCTGCAGGCCGGATGGGACCTGCCCTATCGCGGCAAGCTCAGCCCCCGGCAGGAGCTGCTGAACCAACTCTACCGGTTCACGACCAGGTTGGACGACGAGGATGTCTATAACGCGTTCCTGCAGATCCCGTTGCTCGACTCATTTCGCGAGCACCAACCGCGTGTACTGTTCGTCGGCTACGGCGAGACTGACAACTGGGCGCACGCCGGCCGCTATGACCTGGTGCTCCACAGCGCGCACATCTTCGATCACTTCGTCGAGGAGCTTTGGAATACCCTGCAGGACCTGCCGGCGTATCGCGATCAGACTACGTTCATCATCACGACGGATCATGGCCGCGGCAGCGGACCGATCGATTGGAAAGAGCACGGTGTCAAGCAGCCAGGCTCGGAAAACATCTGGATCGCGGTGCTGGGCCCGGACACTCGAGCGCTCGGCGAGCGCACTCACACCGCGCACGTCAGCCAGGCCCAGATTGCGGCAACCGTGGCGGCGCTGCTGGGCAAGGACTACCGGCAGGCCGTGCCGGCCGCCGCCGCCCCCATCGCAGACGTCTTGAGCAAGCGCCCGTAAGGAGTGGTCAGTCGCTCAACGCTGAAGCGCCGATCATCGGGGCGAGCTCACCACCCTGGCAAGCACGTCGACGAGTTGCCCGGGATCAACGGGCTTCGGTACGTGCTCATCGAAGCCCGCCTCGAGCGCGCGACGGCGGTCATCGTCTCGGGCGAACGCCGTGACTGCCACTGCGCCCACGCGCGGCGTGTGCCATTCGCCCTCAATTTTGCGAATGCTGGCCAATAGCTGGTAGCCATCCTCGCCGGGAAGTCCGATATCGCAGACCATCACATTCGGGCGCTGAAGCGCCAGCGCCTCTCTTGCCGAGGCCGCCGAGGTCGCGATGCGCACGCGCGCTCCGGCCGACTCGAGGAACTGCCACATCGCCTCCGCCGCTGCCGATTCATCCTCGACGATCAGCACCTGCATCCCCGCGAGCTTCGCGTCGCTGCTGGCAGCCGTGTCGCCGTTCGCAACAGGCAGCTCCTGGCGTCTCGCGAGCGGCAATCGCACGATAAAGGTCGAGCCGCGTCCCTCCCCCTCACTGTGCGCGACGATGGCGCCGCCGTGCAGCTCCACCAGCTCCCGGGCGATGGCCAGTCCCAAGCCCAGCCCCGCATGCTGCCGGCTGGTCACCGCTTCAGCCTGCTTGAACCGCTCGAACACCAGCGGCAAGAAGTCGGGACGAATACCGATGCCGTTGTCGCGAACGCTGATCTCCACAGCGCCGGCGTCGCGCGACAACTCGACCTCGATAGCGCCGCCCGAGGGCGTGAACTTCACAGCATTGCTCAACAGATTCAGGACCACCTGTTGAATCCGGTCAGGATCGGCGCGCACCACTCCCACCTCGTCACTGAGTCGCGCTTCCAGCTTGATGCTGCGGGAGGTGGCATTGGGCAGCACGGCGTCAATCGCGCTCTGTACGACCTCCGCGAGACGGGTCTCGCGCAGTGCCAGACGCAGCTTTCCGGAAGCCATCCTTGAAGCGTCCAGCAGATCGTCGATGAGAGCCTGCTGGGCCCTGGCCGCGCGATCGATGGCCTGAAAACCGGAATCGATGTTCTTGGCGGTCACCTTTCCGCCCAGGAACAGCCCCGACCACAGACGGATGGTGTTGAGCGGGGTACGCAGCTCGTGGCTGACCGTCGAGATGAAATCGTCCTTGGCGTGATTGGCACTCTCCGCGCTCAGGCGCAGTTCCTCGGACGTCCGCAATGCCTCGTGAAGATACTCGCGCGCCTGCGTAAGTTCGGTGTGGTCACGCATGACACACGCAAATCCCGGAACCGCACCGGTTGAGTCGCGAATCGCCGTCAGTGTGCCGCTTGCCCAGAACCGACTGGCATCCTTTCTCATGTAGGCACGCTCGTCGCTCGCCTTCTCGTTATCGAGCGCCATGCGCAACTGCCGCTCGGGCAATCCCAGCATGCGATCTTCGGGCGTGTACAGCATCGCTGCGGGGCGGCCGATTGCTTCGCTCTCGCTCCAACCGAGCAGGCGCTCCGCCCCGCTGTTCCAGGTCGTGATGCGGCCCTGGGCGTCGATCATGAAAATCGCGTAGTCGGCCGTGCTCTCCAGCAGCAGACTGGAGCGCTGCTCGCTTTCGCGCAGGGTCACTTCCATGCGTTTGCGCTCGCTGATGTCCCAGAAGGTCGCGACCGCTGCAACCATTTCGCCCGAGCGGTCCCGAATCGGCGCCGAGCTGACTGAAAGCGAACCTCGTGTGCCGTCCGCGCGCAGAAAATCGAGTTCCTCGTCGCTGACCATCGAGCCCGAGGCGAGCGTGCGGGCCAGGGGCCAGTCCTCCGGACTATAGACCTGACCGTTCGCATGCAGACCTTGCAAGGCGACCGAAGCCGAGCTCCACGGCGCCCCGAGCATCGGCAGCGGGAAGGGCTGACCGAACAGTTTTGCCGCGCGTCGATTGCCGTAAATGACCGTACCGGAAGGGGCGTCCACCAACAGCATGGCGGCCGGCATCTGGTCGATGGTCGCCTGCAGGCGCGCCTGGGCCGCATCCACCGCCTGCTCCGCGCGCTTGCGCGCCGTGATGTCCACGAAGGTGATGACAATGCCCTCGATGCGATTGTCGGCGGTGCGATAGGGGACCGTACGCCGCAGGTACCATGCGCCGCTATGAGTGTGTGTTTCGGCCTCCGAGGGGATCAGGGTTGCCAGTACCAGGCCCGCTTCCTCGATGAGATCGCCGTCGCTGAATTTGGGCTGGAAGTGATCGATCGGTCGCCCGATGTCAGCCGCACGCAGCGCGATCAGGTCGTTCATCGCAGGAGTGAAGCGCCGTACCTGGAGCTGCATATCCAGGAATACGACCCCGATACTGGTGCTGCTCCACAGGTTCGACAGGTCATTATTGGCGGCCTCGAGTTCTGCGATCTTCGACTGCAGCTGTCCATTGACGGTGATCAGCTCCTCGTTCATCGACTGGAGCTCTTCCTTGCTGGTCTCCAGCTCCTCGTTGGCGCTTTGCAGCTCCTCGTTGATCGAGATGACTTCTTCGTTAGAAGCCTTCAGCTCCTCGTTGCTGGACTGGAACGCCTCGACCGTGTTTTGCAGCTCGCGGCGCGCGATGCGCAGCTCGTCCTGCAGCAACGCGTCGTTCGCGGAATCTTTCGTCACGCCCTCGGAGGGCCCGCTCCCCACGGCCGAGCCCGGCGCAGCGGCTGGTGCGCGCGACCCCTCAGGCTCAAAGCTCACTCTGACGTATCCCGGGCCACCCGCCGCAACGAGCGGCGCGACCGTAATGCGAGCCCGCGGCGCACCGCTGCTGTTTTGCATTTCGACAGCGTCGATCACGATACGGCCGCCGCCGGCACGCGCCTGAGGCAAAGCCTCCCGTATCGCGGACCGAATGCCGAGGTGCAGCACCTCGAACAGATTGCGCGTCGGTTCGCCAGGCGGCTGAATCAGAAATGGCGTCGTGTCACCATGGAAATAGACGATGCGATCTTCCGCATCGACGACGACCGTGGGCGGCCCGAACTGCTCGAAAAGCGCGTGTTGCACGGTAAACGTCGTTGCCGGACGCGGGCCGTCCGAGGCGAGCCGAGGCGCCGCGGCGATCATGCGCGCAGCCAA
>CATPBQ010000120.1 GCA_955652795.1 uncultured Steroidobacteraceae bacterium
ACCAGGCGCCGTGCCTCGCCCGCAAGGCGCGCGCGCTGCGCGCCCTCGTGCGCTTCGGCCACCAGGGCCTCCAGCCCCGCGGCCAACAGAAAGCCCGCCTGGGTCGCAAAGCCGCTCAGCGTGAGATTCGCCGCGAGCGCGGCCTCCGCGATCCGCGTGAAATCGACCCAGGCGGTGATGTCCTGGACCCCGACGTTGATATACGGGTCGGCGTGCGCGCGCTGTTTGAAATGACAGCGCAGCGTGCCGCTGGTGCGCTCGCGATGGTAATAGTGCCGCCGCGGCAGTCCGTAGTCGCACAACAGCAGCACGCCGTGCCCCAGACACTCACTCAGGGAGGCGATCCAGGGCTCCACGCGCAGGCACACTTCCGACGCATAACCTTGCGGCAGCTCCCCCGGCAACGAGGCGAGCAACCCCTCGCAGGCCCGCACCAGCGCCGCATCAGCCGCGGCGCTTTGTTCGCGGAAGGAGATCTCCTCGCCGAATGCGGCATCTGCGGCGAATGCCGCGCCTTCGGCGAGTGCGACGCCGAGCTCCCTCAGCGCGCCGTCGCGCCAGGTGAAGCGCCGGCACGGCAATGCATCGGCGACCTCGTTGGCCAGCATGACGCCCCGCAGGGGAGTTGCGGGCAAACGCTCGAGCCATACCACGCGCTCGCGCAGCTGCGGTGGCAACTGCGCGAGGCGCGCGCGCTGGCGGGCAGCCAGATCGGCGCTGACTTCCAGAATCGCGTAACGCTCCGGCAGAACCCCCTGGGCAGCGAGCGCGGTGAGAACCGTTGCCGCCATGCGCCCGGTGCCGGCGCCGAGCTCGAGGATCTCGCCACCGGTCGCGGCGAGAATTTCCGCGCACTGGCGTGCCACGCAGCGGTTGAAGAGATCGGACACCTCCGGGGCGGTGACGAAGTCGCCCCCGACGCCGATCTTGACGCTGCCCGCGCTGTAGTAACCCAGGCCCGGCGCGTACAGGGCCAGCTCCATGAAGCGCTCGAAAGACAGCCAGCCGCCGGCGGCCGCGAGTTGTGCGCGGATAAGCCCGGCGAGCGAGCGGCTGTGGCGCCGCTCCTCGGGGGATAGCGGCGGGAGCATTGAGCGGGCCGCCGATGCAGTCATAATCGGGTTCCATGGCGCTCGATACACCCGACCCGACCCGCGAGGCACTGGCAGCGCGCAGCCCGCTCACCGGCCAGGCGGCGCTGATTACCGGCGCGGCGCGGCGCGTGGGCGCCAGCATCGCGCGGATGCTGCACGCTGCGGGTGCGGATGTGGTGCTGCATTACCGCAGCTCCGCGGACGACGCGGCCGCCCTGATGCGCGAGCTGAACGACTTGCGCCCCGGCTCTGCGGCGCTCGCGGAGTGCGACCTGCTGCAGCTCGCACAGCTGCCGGCGCTGGTGGCAGCCGCGACCGGCGCCTACGGGGGCCTGGATATCCTGGTGAACAACGCCTCGACGTTCTACCCGACACCGCTGGGCGACATTGGCGAGATCGACTGGGACGATCTCGTGGGCACCAACCTCAAGGCGCCGCTGTTTCTCGCACAGGCCGCGGCGCCCGCGTTGCACGAGCGGCGCGGACTCATTATCAATGTGGCGGACATTCACGGCCTCAGGCCCCTGCGCCGCTATCCGGTGTACAGCCTTGCCAAGGCGGGACTCATCATGCTCACCAAGTCCCTGGCGCGCGAGCTCGGGCCGCACGTGCGCGTGAACGCGGTGGCGCCCGGACCGGTCATGTGGCCGCAGGACGCGCCGGACAAGGCGCTGCAGGAGAAAATCACCAGCCGCACGGCGCTGAAGCGTCCGGGCTCGGCCGAGGACGTGGCGCGCACCTGCCTGTTCTTCGCCACCGCGGCCCCGTACATCACCGGCCAGATTCTCGCGGTGGATGGCGGCCGCAGCATCGGTTGGTGACACGGCTCAAGTCCGAAGCTTCTAAGGCTGCAGCGGCTCGAGCGGGTGACCCGCCTGATCGAAGCGCCCCCACAGCTCGGCGATGGTGAGATCCTCGGTCGGGTGCACCAGCTGCGGCGCCAGCACGGCGAGCGGGCCCAGCATGTAGGCGCGCTTCAGCAGATCCGGCCGCGGCAGCTTCAGTCCCGGCTCATCGCAGATCAGATCGCCGTACAGCAGCACGTCCAGGTCCATCGAGCGCGGCGCCCAGCGCGGCGCCGCGCGCGGCCGCCCGCAGCGCGCCTCGATCGCATACAGCTGCGTGAGCACCTGGCGCACCGGCAGCGTGGTGTTGAAGCCGGCCACGAGATTGATGAAGTCATCGCCCTCGAACCCCACGGCGCGATTGCGGTACCAGGGCGAGAAGCGTGCACCGGGAAACTCGCCAGCGAGTTCGGCCACCGCCCGCGCGAGGTTGCGTTCGGGCGCGACATTGCTGCCGGCGGCGACATAGACTTCGGGCATCGTGTCAGGTCCGGCCGGCAGCGGGCGCAAGGTCGGCGCGCGCACGCTCGATCACCACGCCGACGTCACGCGAGTTGCGGATGGCGCCGGGCTTGTTGAGCGCGATGCGCACCCATTCGACGGCGAACTCCTCGAGAATGAGCAGCGCCACGCGGTGCGCGAGGGTCTCGACGAGTTTGAATTCGGAAGCTGCGATGAACGCCAGCACCCGCTTCGCCACCTTCTTGTAGTCGAGCGTGTCGGCCACCTCGTCGCTGATCGCCGCGCGACGGCAGTCCGCGGGCAGCTCGATGTCGAGCACCACGGTCTGCTTCACGCGGCGCTCCCAGTCGATGAAGCCGATGATGCACTCGGTGGTCAGTCCGTGCAGAAAAATCCGGTCATCGCTGTGGCGGCTGTCACTCATGTCGGCATCCGACGGGCAATGGTGAGGGTGGCAGGGGCAGCGCCGGCAGCGATTCGAGCGGCCAGCGGGCGCGTGCCTGGATGGCGAGACTGTCGTGCTCACCGGCCTGAAGCCGCGCCAACCCGGCCACGGCAATCATCGCCGCGTTGTCGGTGCAGAACTCGATGCGCGGATAGTACACGCGGGCGCCGTGCCTGCCTGCGGCCGCGGTGAGCCGCTCGCGCAAAGAGCGATTGGCGCTCACGCCGCCGGACACCACCAGCACGCTGAGCCCGGTGTACTCAAGCGCCCGCAGCGCCTTGACGGTGAGCGTCTCGACGATCGCCTCCTGCACGGCGTGTGCGACGTCCGCCCGCAGCGTCTGCGTCAGCGAGCGGCCGCGTACCGCATGCAGCACCGCGGTCTTGAGGCCCGAGAAGCTGAACTCGAGCCCCGCCCGATCGAGCATGGGCCGCGGGAAGCTGAAGGCCCCGGGCGCACCGCGCTCGGCCAGCTGCGCGAGTTGCGGCCCGCCCGGATACGGC
>CATPBQ010000121.1 GCA_955652795.1 uncultured Steroidobacteraceae bacterium
CACCAAGGGACGGACGCTGCTCGCCGCGGCGGCGCGGATGCAAGCGCAGTTTCCCCACACCGACATTCGCGCCTTTGCGCTCATCCGGACATTGGGGTTCCAGCGGCGGGTGGAACACCTGATCGAGCCTTGTCAGGGGGTCGTTCGCTGGGCGGGGGGAGACGCGCGCCGTGAGCCCTAGCGATGAGGTTGAGCGCCGCGCGGCAACTCCTCACCGAAGCTGCGGCCGCGCGTGCGCTCCAACCGATTGTTAGAGGGCCTACCGGTATACGTCCTTGCGATGATCTAACTTGAAAATGGTTACCTCTCGACGCGCGTCGTCCACGAGGTAGATGATTCTGAAATTGCCTTGGCGGACCCGGTAACGATCGTTGTATCCGGCAAGCTTCTCGGAGCCGTGAGGACGCGGATCTGCACTCAGGGCACTGATCCTTCTAACTAGTCGGCGTCGATCCGTTTTCGAGTCGACCGCATCGACTTCCTTTGCAGCCGACGTCTTTAGTAGCAGTTTATATACGGCCACGGCGCTTAAGGCCGCTCACAAAGGACTCAAAGGAAACACTCTTCTCGGCGCGTCGCGTGGTGAAAGATTCGAGATCGGTCGCATCCTCGGCGAGTGCTGCTCGGACTGCATCATTCACCATATCCGAGACGGAGCGATCTGACGCTGCAGCCCGAAGGCGAAGCGCCTTATGAACATCCGCGGAAAAGTAGACTGTAGCGCGCTTAGAGTTTTCCACAGCGTCATTATGGCTCAAAGACGCTATAACGTCAAGACGTCATGTGACGTCTAACTAGTAGTTGAGCGTCACACCCGCGATGTGCCAGGTGACGTAGAACCACGCGAGTAGCACCGCCGCAGCGGCGAGCAAGCTGTGATGAACACGCGCGCAGATGCGCAAATGCAGCTGCACTAAGCAGACAAGCCAGTGCAGCGGCTGCTCGCACGCGCGAGCGAGCGGCTGAGAGAGCGGCATCGTGTGTCCGCACTTAGGGCAACGACACGCTGTACGTCAGCATCGCGCCCCGCTCGACCGGAACGACTCTCAGGCTGGTCTCTTCATCGGTCCGATCCCGGCGGTTCATGGCGAAGTGCGCGCTTGCGATTCCGAGCGCAGTTCCCGCGACGGTGTCGGAGAGCCAGTGCGCATTGTGCTTGAGGCGCTCGTAGCTGGTAGCGGCACCCAGGCCATAACCCAGGAAGCGGCGCACCCAACGGTACTCATCGTTGCCTGACTCCGCGAGCACTGTGCCTATTGCGAAGGCGGCGGTCGAATGCACTGACGGAAACGAATTTCCGCCGCCCTTGCGCCACTGGTTAGGGTTGCTGGTCTGATCAGGTCCCTGGCGGCCGACGGCGTACTTGAGCGCATAGCCGGTGACGCTGCTCAGACCGGCGGCTTCCAGCATGGCCCACGCCTCCCCGCGGCCATTCGAGTCACCGATGAGGTTCGCGTACCCCCAGGTCGCCACGAACACCACGGCGCTCGGAATCGCGTCCTGCACATCCTTGGAGTTGGTAGTCTTCGTGGGACCCAGGGTCTTGATGAAATGGGTCCGCACCTGGGTGTCGTAGTGGTGAGCGGCGCCGACTGCGACCAGCGCGCCGCCAAACCAGGCCCAGTCGCCGCGGTCCCAATGCAACGGTGCCGTGAAGTAGCGCTTGATGTCGGACGCAAGCTGTGACGGTTGCTCCGCGGGAGCCGAACCGGCGGCGGCAGCTGGCTGCTCGGTGTGGCTATCAGGCGTCTGGCACCACGCGGTACCGCAGGCGGCGAGAGCCCCCGCACCGAGAAGCGGTGTCAGCAGCTTTTGAACTCGCACGATGGTGCTAACCCCGCGCCGGGCTCGCCGAAGCCAGCAGCTCATCCACACGGAATATCGGATAGAGATTCGCATGAGAGTCCCATGATGGGTGACGGCGCAGGAAGAATTCCAGCCGCGCGCCGGCACTCGCGGCGAAGGCCGGATCCTCCTTGAGCTTGCGCGAGAATTCGTCCTGCAGCTGCGGGTGCTGTGCGAGCACGGTGCGTGCGATCTGTTCCGCGACGTAGGGCTCCAGGTACTCCTTCTGCTCGAAGCACGCGTTGAAGAAGCCCCACGCGGCGAACGAGTCCGGCGCCTGCGGCTCGAGCAGATGCATCACGAGGCGCGCGCGCGCTTGCGCGATCGGCACGAACAGGGCTCCGGCGGTGATGTCCTGGGTCTCGCGTCCCCAGTTGCCGCTCAGGTTCACGCGCATACGGCCCTCGAAGGGCGCCGCGGCGAACCGCACCTGAGTGGCGCGGAAGGCTTCGACGCGCACGCCCTCGCTGCGCGCGCGCACCGGTTCGCAGGCGATGCCATGCAGCGCGAGCCGCGCGCCGATATCCTGCGCCCACGCGCACGGCACGACGTAGCCGCCCAGCGGCGCCTTCACCACCAGAGAAGGCGAGACACGATCGCGAAACGGCACATGCCAGACCTGCGGCGTCTTCGGGTCGTAGACGGTCACCGGCTCCCCGGAGATGGGTGAGGGCTCGCGCGTGTAGGCGTAGCCTCTGAAGTCGATGAGCTCCGTGCCGCCGGCGCCCCCCGCGTCCAGACTGGCGCCGCTTGCCGTTTCACGCCAACCCGAGCCGTAGTCGAGCACCATCTCCGCGCCGCCCAGATGAGCGGCTGCGGCGTCCGCCTGCAGCGCGTGCTCGCGCCACTCCACGCCGTGCGCGGCGAGGACTTCCGCAAGACCCACGATGGTGTTGCGCGTGACGCGCACGCGGGTCGCGTAATCCTTCCAGGAATGCGTCTCGACCAGCACCGTGAAGCGGTTACGCTGCGGAAAGTACCCGGTGGAGAAGCGCGGCGAGTACACGGTGAGCAGGAAGCCCGAGCTGGGGTCATCGGTCCTGGCCAGGTCCGGGTAGAAGGGCAGGGGCATCGAGCCCTGCGCGGCGAGCCTGGAGATCAGCGCATCGCGCAGCTCGCGCCCCAGTGGGTACAGGCGTGCGTCGCCCTGGTTGATGGGCTCTGCCTGGAGCGAGATATCGGGCTGAAAGTCCGCGCCATCGGTGACGTGCAGGTCGGCGCACACCAGCGGGTCCCAGGTGCGGATCAGTCCCAGCATCGCCCGCATCTCGGGTGCATCCGCCTTGGTGTAGTCGCGGTTGAGATTGAGATTCTGCGCGGTGGTGCGCCAACCGGTCTCTTCGGGGCCATTCTGGTTCGGCCGGTTCCAGCGGCCGAAGCGCTCGTGCCCATCCACATTGAAGGCCGGCACGAACAGAATCGCGATCCGCTCGAGCACCCCGGGAGCCGCGGTCTCGCCGAGCAGTTCGCGCAGTGCAATGAAGCCCGCGTCCTTGCCGTCGCTCTCGCCGGGGTGGATGCCCGCCTGGAGCATGAGCACGGGCACTTTGCGCGGGTCGGCGCGGCAGGCGATGAGCGCACGCATGGGTCGCCCCTCGGCGGAGCGCCCGAACTCGAGGCTGTGCACCGCACGCGGCCAGGCCGCCGCGAACGCCGCACACAGCCGCGTCACCTCATCAGTGCGACCGGTCCTCTTGAAGCCTGACTCCTCGGCAACGGTGCTCAGCGTGTGGTCCTGCATGATGGAATCTTACGGGACGCGCCGGTGCGGCGCGCGTTCTTTGCAGCTTGCGCGGTTTCAGAGTCTTCGGTACCAGAGCACGCCCGCCGCATCGACGTCGCGCGTCGCGATGCCTCGCCCGATGAGGCAATTGAGGTGTGCGATGCTCTCGCCGGTCGCCATGCCCAGCATCTCCCCGCCCACGCGGCGCCGAAACAGCGCGCTGAACACATCGATCGCCCGCTTCGGCTGGGCAAGCTCCTGGTGCACACGGGCGAGGCGCTGCTCGTGCCCCTCGATGAGCGCATCGAGGCGCGCGTGCAG
>CATPBQ010000122.1 GCA_955652795.1 uncultured Steroidobacteraceae bacterium
AGCGAGGGCGGCGCGCCGCTGGATGACGGGGTGTTCATGTCGTGCATCGAGACGATGCGCGATATGAAACCCGCGGAATATCCGCTCGCCGAGCCCTACCGGTTGAAAATCATCCAGGCCACCGAGCAGACGAAGATCGACGACTACGCCAAGGACATGCCGGTCGAGAAGTTCAAGAAGGAAGAGCTGCGGCTGCTGAACGGTCTGTATCCCAAGGGTGAGCCCAAGCCCGGCGATTTCATCAAGGTGGTGCAGTAACACACCCCGCAGGGCTGCAGTCCCTCAGGCAATGCCCCGCCCCTACCGGCGAGTAGGCCACGCCTTGATTCGGCGCACGGACCATGTAACTCTGCCGCGTTCGTGGTGCCGCGCTCGCAAGGCGCGCGTCGGCAACGCCCACACGGAAAACGCGGCTGTAGAAATGAGCGGCAAGACGGAGACATTCGAGCTCAGGGATGGCGCCAGCGGGCGCAGCAGCCAGCTGCCGGTGCGCACCGGCACCATCGGGCCGGCGGCGCTGGACATCGCAGGTCTGCACAAAGACCTCGATGTGTTTACCTACGATCCGGGCTTCGGCGCGACCGCCGCGACCGAGAGCCGCATCACCTACATCGACGGCGACGCGGGCGTGCTGCTGTATCGCGGCTACCCGATCGAGCAGCTCGCGGAAAAGAGCTCCTTCATGGAGGTCGCGTACCTGCTGCTGCTCGGGGAGCTGCCCACATCCAGGCAGCTCGAAGAGTTCACCGGCAACATCCGTTATCACACCATGCTGAATGAGACGTTGCTGCGCTTCTTCAACGGCTTCCACCACAACGCGCATCCCATGGCGATGGTGTCGGCGGTGGTGGCGTCGATGTCGGCGTTCTATCACGACACCATGGACATCCATAACCCGCGCCACCGCGAGATCTTCTCGCACCGTATCATCGCCAAGCTCCCCACCATCGCCGCCGCTGCGCACAAGCACTCCCTCGGGCAACCGTTCATCTACCCGCGCAACGAACTCGATTACGCCGCCAACTTGCTGCACATGCTGTTTGCCGTGCCGTGCGAGGCCTACAAGCTCGATCCGATCGCCTCCGAGGCACTCGACCTGCTGTTCATCCTGCACGCCGATCACGAACAGAACGCCAGCACCTCGACCGTGCGCCTCGCCGGCAGCACCGGCGCCAATCCGTACGCGGCGATCTCGGCGGGCGTGTCGGCGTTGTGGGGACCGGCGCACGGGGGCGCCAACGAGGCGGTGCTGGCGATGCTCGAGCAGATCGGCAGCGTGGATCACATCCCCAAGCACCTGGCGATGGCGAAGGACAAGTCGGGTCACTTCCGCCTCATGGGCTTCGGTCATCGCGTGTACAAGAACTTCGATCCGCGCGCCCAGATCATCCGCGCCATGTGCCACAAGGTGCTGGCGCGGCTCGGGCGCGCCGACAATCCGCTGTTCGAGCTGGCGCTGCGCCTGGAGGAAATCGCGCTCAAGGACGAGTACTTCGTGTCGCGCAAGCTCTACCCGAACGTCGATTTCTACTCCGGTGTCATCTACAGCGCCATCGGCATTCCGCGCTCGATGTTCACGGTGATGTTCGCCGTCGCGCGCACCGTGGGCTGGGTCGCGCACTGGCAGGAGATGATCTCCGATCCCGGCATGCGCATCGGCCGCCCGCGCCAGCTGTACACCGGTGCGACGCGTCGCGAGTACCTCGAGATCGCCCGGCGCGGCTGAAGAGCGGCACGGACGCGTCGCGCCGGCCACCGCCGCTGCAGCGCACGCCCGCCTCAGGGCTGCTGCAGCAGAGCCTCGACCTCGAACGCATTGGCGCGCCGCATGGGCCGCCCGTCCACCGGGCTGACGGGCGCCTGGCGGATACCGTCGGTCGGAAACACCGTCGCTTCGATCGGCTGATCGTCCATCTCAAAGCGCACGCCCGGAAAGGGCCGCACCCGCTCGGCGTTGAGCTTGACGCGCTTCTCGGTCACCTCGTGCGGGATGCCTGCATCGAGGAGCTTCAGCGTGACCGATTCGAGCCGCTCGGCGAACAGGTGCAGCTGCACCTCGGTGTGCAGGGTGGCGGTGCCCGAGAGCACCGGGCCCACCAGCCTGGGTGAGAACTCGCGCAAGAAACGCATGGCCGAGAGTGCCGCGTGGCGCTGGGCGTGCAGCGCCTCGAGGTGCGAGGCGCCGCCGAACAGGCGCTGGTACTCGGCCAGCGCGCTCTCGATCTCACTGTTCTTCGGCAGCAGGGCGGCGCCGTCCACCACCCCGAAGCGCTCGGCGGCCTTGCGCTTGGCTACCAGGAAATCGCGGATGCCATGCTCGGCCATGAGGCGCGCGGCTTCCTGCGCCAGCGCGCGCCGCAGGTGCTCGCCGCGCATCGCGTGTCGCTTGGCTCTCATCGCGGCTTCAGAAGATCGGTTCGCTGCTCGGCTGTTCCGGGCCTTGCGCCATCGATCCTGAGTCGGGCAGGTGGTCGGCCATGAAAATCTCCGGCACGCCGTCAGGATTCTCGGCGCTGACCAGCGTGCCGGTCTCGGGTGAGATCCGCAAGGTGACCAGGCCGTCGGGCATCATGCGGTGCTGCTCCGGGACGCCCCGCAGCGCCTCGCGCATGAACTGGATCCAGATCGGCAGCGCGGTGCGCGCGCCCTCCTCGCTCTCCCCGAGCGGACGCTCCTGGTCGAAGCCCACCCACACGGTGGCCACGAGGTTGCGGGTGAAGCCGTTGAACCAGGTGTCCCGGGCCTCGTTGGTGGTGCCGGTCTTGCCGGCAATGTCGCTGCGCCCGAGCACCAGGGCGCGCCGCCCGGTGCCGCGCTTGATGACATCCGACATCATATCGGTCATGAGGAAAGCGTTCTGGGCGCTGATGACGCGCGGCGCCGCCTCGGCCGCCGGCAGCGGCGCGGGCTCGCCGCGAGCCGGATCGGAGACCCGCAGCGCCTCTGCGCCCGGGGACTGCACCTCGCCCTCATCGCACTGCGCACACACCATGCGCGGCGCGGCGCGCCACACCACATGGCCGGAGGCCTCCTCGATGCGGTCGATGAAGTACGGCCCCACGCGATAGCCGCCGTTCGCGAACACCGCATAGCCGGCCGCGACATCCAGGGGCGTCGCCTGCAGAGTGCCGAGCGCGAGCGTGAGATCGTGCGGCATGGCGCGCGCATCGAAGCCGAAGCGTGCCATGTAGTCGATCGCGGTGCCGATCCCCAGGTCCTTGAGGATGCGGATCGACACCAGGTTGCGCGAGCGCACCAGCGCTTCGCGCAGGCGCGTCGGCCCGCCGAACTCGCGGGTGGAGTTCTCGGGCCGCCAGGCCTCTTCGCTGCCGCTGCCGTCGAGGACGATCGGCGCATCCTGCAGCACGCTCGCCGGCGTGAAGCCGTTCTCGAGCGCCGCCGAGTACAGGAACGGCTTGAATCCGGAACCGGGCAGGCGCCGCGCCTGGGTGACGCGGTTGTACTTGTTGGTGAAGTAGTCGAAGCCGCCCACCAGCGCGACGATGCTGCCGTCGTTGGGATCGAGCGCCACCAGCGCGCTCTGCGCTTCCGGGATCTGCCCGAGTTGCGCATGCCCGGCCTCATCGGCGACGACGTAGATGACGTCGCCGCGCTCGAGCACCTGGCCGGCATCCTTCGGCGCCGGCCCGAGCGTTTCGTTGCGCAGCTGCTTGCGCGCCCACGACAGCCCCTCCCACTCGATCTGCACCGCTCCCAGGGACTTCACGTACGCGTGTGCACTCTTGTCGGCGACCGACACCACGATCGCCGGCGCCAGGTTGCCGATCCCGGCGTACTCGTCCACCAGGTCGTCGTAGTCCGGCTCGCCGTGCGCCGGCAGGTCCACGTGCCCGGCCGGCCCGCGCCAGCCGTGGCGACGGTCGTACTCGATGAGTCCGACGCGCACGGCGCGATTGGCGCTCGCCTGCAGCCGCCCGTCGATGGTGGTGTAGACGCGGTAGCCGGCGGTCTCGGCGTTGGTGCCGAAGCGCTGGCGCAGCTCGAGGCGCGCCATCTCCGCCACGTAGGGCGCCTCGACGTCATAGAGCGGCGCGTGTGCGCGTGCCTGCATCGGCTCCTTGTTGGCGGCCTCGGCGGTGGCGGCATCGATGTATCCCAACTCGCGCATGCGCCGCAGCACGTAGGCGCGGCGCGTGGTGGCGAGCTGTGGATCGACGATCGGGTTGTAACGCGAGGGCGCCTTGGGAACCCCGGCGATGGTGGCGGCCTCGGCTACGTCAAGCTTGTCGAGGGGCTTGCCGAAGAAGGCCTCGGCAGCCGCTGCCACGCCATAGGCGCGCTGCCCGAAAAAGATCACGTTCAGATACAGCCCGAAGATCTCCTGCTTGGTGAACTCGTGCTCCATGCGGTAGGTGACGAAGGTTTCCTGCAGCTTGCGCCGATAGGTTTTGTCGAGGTTGAGGAACATGTTGCGCGCGGCCTGCATGGTGATGGTGCTGGCGCCCTGGGTCTTGTCGCCGGAGAGAAAATCGATGAGCACCGCGCGCACCACGCCCAGGTAATCGATGCCGTGGTGCTCGAAGAAGCGCTCGTCCTCGGCGGCGAGAAACGCGTGCTTGACGAGATCGGGGATCTGGTCGTAGCCGACCGGGATACGGCGCTGCTCCCCGATCTGCGCGATCAGCGCGCCGCTGCGGGTGTACACGCGCAGGGGCACCTGCAACTCGACGTTGCGCATCGAATCCGTCGACGGCAGGGAGGGGACCAGGTAGATGTAACTGCAGGCCAGCGCGTAGGCGCCCAGAAGTGTGATCAGCGTCACACCACCGGCGATGAGGGTCGCAACGCGAAAGTAATTCCATTTCACAGAAACCAACTCTGTCTCCTTGCGCTACCCGCGGGGGCTATGCATAGTAGCCGGCGATTTAAAGGGCAAACTCACCGAAAGGTGGGGACGCAAAGCCTCCGGTCTACGGGATATGCATGTGCCTACGACAGCGGGGTTGCCGTTCGAACGTTAACGCACTTAGCCGCGACCGGCCACGCGCTGCGCGAGTGCGGTTCGAGCGACCGATCCTTCAGCAAGCGCCTGCCACCGGCTGCGAAGCTTTTCCGTCTCCAGAACGCTTGGACAAAACGACGCACCATTCGTTGATCCCCGGTGCCGCCGACGCGCTCGCGGGTGACGGTCTCGGCAGTCCGCGCGGCTCGTGCGCTGCGAGCGTGCGGATCCGTGAGCCTGCTCACGTTCAATTTAACAGTGCGCTGATATATAGTGCTCCTGGCTTTGATTTGGGGCGGTCATTTTCAGGCGTAATGACCTGAAAAGGAAAGAATAAATGTTCCTTCTACAGCGCAAATACCGCCCGCTCCTGGGACTTGACATAACGACATCCTCGGTAAAGCTCATCGAACTCGCCATGGGGGGTGGCCAATACCGCGTCGAGGCCTATGCCGCCGAGCCCACCCCCCAGAACGCCATCAACGAGAAAGCGATCGTGGATGCGGAGGCCGTCGGGGAGGCGATCCGCCGCGCGGTGAAGCGCGCCGGCGCCAAGAGCAGCGAGGTGGCGGTGGCGATTTCCGGCGATGCCGCGATCACCAAGGTGATCCAGATGCCGCGCGCACTGCGCAGCGGCGACCTCGAGGCGCAGGTCGAGATGCAGGCCGACCAGTACATCCCCTTTCCGATGGATGAAGTGAGCTACGACTTCGAGGTGTTGGGACCCAACGAGAGGGATCCCGACTCCAACGACGTGCTGCTGGTCGCCACGCGCAGCGAGAACGTCGAGCAGCGCCAGGCGGCGGTCAGGGCGGCGGGCCTTACCGCCAAGATCGTGGACGTGGAGGCCTTCGCGCTCGAGAACGCCTGCAAGCTCATGACGCACCAGATGCCCGACGGCGGCATCGATCGCGCCATCGCGGTGGTCGACTTCGGGGCGAGCAGCACCACTTTCAGTGTGCTGCGCAATCTGAAGGTGGTGTACACGCGCGACTTCGCCTTCGGCGGGCAGCAGCTCACCGAGGAGATCATGCGCACCTACGGGCTGGCGATGGAGGAGGCGGGACGCGCCAAGAAAGAAGGCGGCCTGCCCGGTAACTACCAGTCGGAAGTGCTCGACCCGTTCATCGACGACATGACCCAGCAGGTGAGCCGCTCGCTGCAGTTCTACCTCGCGTCCGGCTCCGGACGCGAGCAGCCGGAAAAGATCCTGGTGTGCGGTGGCTGCGCCAACATCCCGGGAGTGGCGGAGGTGATCTCCAGCCGCGTGGGTATTTCTGCCGAGAGGGGCGACCCGCTCGGTCAGATGAAGCTGTCCTCGCGCGCCAAGGCGCAGGCGGTGCAGCGCGATGCCACGGCGCTGCTGACAGCCTGTGGGCTCGCATTGCGGAGTTTTGACTGACATGCCGCGTATAAACCTGCTTCCCTGGCGTGAAGGCCAGCGCAAGGAGCGCAAGCTCGCGTTCCTGGTGGCGCTCGGTGCGGCGGCGCTCGCTGCCGGCGTCGCCTCGTTCGCCGCCTACCTGCTGTACGGCTCGATGATCGAGTCGCAGGAACACCGCAACCAGCAGCTGCGCGCCGAGATCAAGGCCGTCGACAAGCAGATCGAGGAGATCAACAACCTCGAGGTCGCCAAGCAGAAGTTCATCGCGCGCATGGAGATCATCGAGAAGCTGCAGCGCTCCCGGCCGGAGATCGTGCACGTGTTCGACGAGATCGTGCGCACGCTCCCCGAGGGGGTGTATCTCACCGGCGTGAAACAGACCGACAAACGGCTGAGGTTCGACGGCGTCGCACAGTCGAGCACCCGCGTGTCCTCCTTCATGCGCAACATCGATGGTTCCCGGTGGCTGCGTAACCCCGAGCTCGAGGTCGTACAGACTGCCAAGGGCTCCGCGCCCGGCTCGAGCTTCACGCTGACCGCCGACCAGGTGACCACCGTGGCGCCGGAGGACGGCGCCGGCAAGAGCAAGATGAGGAAAGCGAGCCTCGGCGCCGGGGGGGTACGGCCATGAATCTGCTCGACGAGCTGCGCTCACTCGATCCGCGCGATCCCGGGCGCTGGCCCCTGCCGGTGCGCGCCGGCGCGGTCGGGGTGGCGTTTCTCGTGCTGACGCTGGTGGGTGTTTACTTCCTGGTCTGGAACCAGCAGCGCCCGGAGCTGCAGCGCCACCAGGCCGAAGAGCAGCAGCTGCGCCAGGAATTCCGCGCCAAGCACGCCAAAGCCGTCAACCTCGAGGTCTACAAGCAGCAGCTGAAAGACATCGAGCGCTCCTTCGGCGCGCTGCTGCGCCAGCTCCCCGGCAAGACCGAGGTGCCGAGCCTGCTGGTCGACATCTCGCAGACCGGACTTGCTGCCGGGCTCGAGGAGAAGCTGTTCCAGCCCCAGCCCGAGCAGAAGAAGGATTTCTATGCCGAGCTGCCGATCAAGATCCGCCTGAGCGGCAGCTACCACCAGTTCGGCGAGTTCGTGAGCGGCATCGCGGCGCTGCCGCGCATCGTCACGCTGCACGACATCGACATCAAGCCGGACAACAAGGACGCCTACGATCAGCTGTCCCTGGAACTCACGGCGAAGACCTACCGCTACCTGGACGAGGGCGAGATCGCCGCGGGCGAGGCGGACAAGAAGAGCGACGTCACCCACCGCGCGAAGCCGGCGGGTTGACCCACATGAACGGCGTGACCGCGGTGCTCACTCATGCGTAAGGTTCCACCCCAACCCCGTCTGCGCCTGCTGGGCGCGGCTCTTGCGTGCGCCGGCTACGCCGCGCTCACGGCGTGCTCGAGCGCGGACACCGAGCTGGCGCGCTTCGTCGAGGACACGAAGAAGGAGCCGGGCGGGCGCGTCGAGCCGCTGCCGGAGATCAAGCCCTACGAGACCTTCCTGTACTCGGCGGCCGAACTGCGCTCGCCGTTCCTGCCGAGCAGCCCGGGCTCCGGTGCGGGGTACGGTGGCATACGTCCGGATGCCAAGCGCAATCGCGAGTTCCTCGAGCAGTTCTCACTCGACACGCTGAAGATGGTCGGCACGCTGCGCCTCGGTGGGCACATGTACGGCCTGGTGCAGACCAAGGACGGCCTGGTGCATCGCGTGACCGCCGGCAACCATTTGGGCCAGGCGGAAGGCAAGATCACCGACATCACGCCGGCCAAAATCACTCTGGTTGAAATCGTTCCGGACAGCCTCGGCGGGTACATGGAGCGCCCTGCGGCGCTCGCCCTGAACGAGTAAAGGTCCAGCAGGGAGTCTCACGAAATGCAAGCGTCTAGCCTGATGAATCGCCTCCTCGGCACGGCCCCCTGGCTCGTGCTCGCAGGGGTACTCGGCATGCTGGCGGGCACGGCGGCACGGGCCGCGGATCAACCCGCGCTCCAGGCCGTCGAGGTGCAGCCCCTGCCGGGACAGCAGCTGCAGCTCACCTTGCGCCTGTCGGGCCCCGCGCCGCAGCCGCTGTCATTCACCATCGACAACCCCGCGCGCATTTCCTTTGACCTGCCGAACACCACGCTGGCGCTGCCCTCGCGCCGCATCGACGTGCACGCCTCCGGCCTCGACACCATACTCGCCGCCGAGACCAAGGACCGCACGCGCCTGGTGCTGAACCTCGACAAGCTC
>CATPBQ010000123.1 GCA_955652795.1 uncultured Steroidobacteraceae bacterium
GAGCGCCCGTCCATCGAGAGCTTCGAGATCACCGGCAACAAGGACATCAAGACCGAGGACCTGCAGAAGTCGCTGCGCAACGTCGGGCTCGCGACCGGCAAGACCTTCGACCGCTCGGTGCTCGAGGACGTCACCCAATACCTCACCGACCAGTATTTCGCCCGCGGCAAGTACGGCGTGAAGATCGACTCGCACGTGGAGGAGGAAGCGGGCAACCGCGTGAAGGTGAAGATCGAGATCAAGGAAGGCGCGCGCGCCAAGATCCGCCAAATCAACATCGTGGGCGCCACGAAGTTCGCGCAGAAGGAGATCCTGCAGACGCTCGAGCTGAAGACGCCCAACTGGCTGTCCTGGTACAAGCAGGACGACCGCTACTCGCGCGAGTCGCTGCAGGGTGACCTGGAGAAGGTGCGCAACTTCTACATGGATCGCGGTTACGCCAACTTCCAGCTCGCGTCGACTCAGGTGGCGATCGCTCCCGAGAAGGAAGACATCTTCATCACCGTGAACATCGACGAGGGCCAGGTTTACAAGGTGTCGCAGATCAAGCTGGCGGGCACGTTCGTGGTGCCGCAGGCGGAACTCGAGCAGCTGCTGCTGATACACCCGGGCGCGACCTTCAACCGCAAGCTGATCACCTTGTCGCAGGAACTGATGCAGAACCGTATGGGCCGCGACGGCTATGCCTTCGCCAAGGTCGAGCCGGTGCCCACTGCTGACAACGCCAATCACACGGTGTCGCTGACCTTCTTCGTCGAGCCGGGCAACCGCGTGTACGTGCGCAACATCAGTTTCAGCGGCGCCAACCGCATCAACGACGAGGTGCTGCGCCGTGAGATGCGGCAGCTCGAGGGCGGCTGGCTGTCGAATACCTCGCTCGAGCGTTCCAAGCAGCGCATCCAGCGCCTGCCGTACGTGAAGAGCGTGGATTTCGAGACCACGCCGGTGGCGGGATCCCCGGACCTGGTGGACGTGAACTACAAGATCGAGGAGGGCCCGGCCTCGCAGCTCTCCGGCGGCATCGGTTACTCCGAGACCTACAAGTTCATGCTGAACGGCAGCTACGCGGACGCCGACTTCCTCGGCACCGGCGAGCGCATCGCCGTCAACCTCAACGGCGGCGCCTTCAGCAAGGTGTACAGCGTCTCGCACACCAACCCGTACACCAATATCGACAACCTGCAGCGCACGATCTCGGTTACCTACAGCGACGTGACGCAGTTCGTGTCGTCCTCATCGAACTTCTCCTCGCGCACCCTGAGCTTCGGGCCCACCTGGGCGTACCCGATCGCCGAGACCATGTACATACGCGCCGGCGCCGTCTTAGACAGCTCGCAGCTGCTCACCAACTCACTGAGCAGCGCGCTGCAGGCGCAGCAGTGGGTGCAGCACAATGGTCACCCTTACGCCCGCCTCGCCCACGACGACGCCACCAACAACGAATACGTCTTCTTCGGCAGTAACTTCAAGAGCGCCGAGGTCGTGGCCGGCTGGGACTGGGATACGCGCAACCGCACCCTGTTCGCGGATCGCGGCATGCGCCAGTCGCTGTCTTTCTCGGTCACCACGCCCGGGAGCGATGTCAAGTACTGGATCGGCAACTACCAGTTCCTGAAGTATGTGCCGCTGTGGCATACGTGGGCGCTGTCGTTCTTTGACGGCGTGGACTACGGCGCCCCCCTGGGCAGCACCACTGCCATCCCGCCCTACCGGCAGTTCTACGGCGGCGGCCCGGATTCGGTACGCGGTTATCGCGAGAGCCGCCTGGGTCCCAAGGACCAATTCGGCAACCCCTATGGCGGCAATCTGCGCATCACCAGCCAGAACGAGCTCATCTTCCCGATGCCCTCAAAATGGGCGCAGACCGCGCGCGTCAGCGCGTTCTTTGATGTCGGCAACGTGTTTTCAAACGGCAGCAAGCTCAAGTTCTTCGGTCCCGACGGCGTCACACCGGCGGACTACCGCTTCAGCGCACACGACATGAAGCGCTCGTTCGGGGTGGCGGTGCAGTGGCTGGCGCCGCTGGGGCTTTTCCGGTTCAGCTTCGGTGTGCCGCTCAATGCCAAGCACGGCAACCGGGTGACTACCTGGGGAGACGAGACCGAGGGCTTCCAGTTTTCGGTCGGCAATGCTTTCTGAAAGAATCAAGCCGCCGGGGCGGGTTCTACGCGATACTAAGAGTTTGGGCCGGGCGGCAGCTCGGGCCAGGAGCGGATCACAAACAATTGCATACGAGGTAGAAGTTCCGTGAAGCGTCTGATCAGCAGCAAGTTGGCGGTCTGGTTGATTGCGGCAGGCGGCGCGCTGGCCGCGTTGCCGGCCTGGGCCGAGCCCAAGATCGGTGTCGTCGACCCGCAGCGGCTCCTCGAGGAGTCCCCGCAGGGCAGGGCCATGCTCGATGCCATGCGCACGGAGTTCGCGCCGCGCGAACGCACCCTGCAGGCGCAGCAACAGGCCCTGAAGGCCAAGCAGGACAAGCTGCAGAAAGACGGCGCCACCATGACGGACGAACAGCGCACGCGCGCCGAGAAGGAACTGCGCGACGGCGCGCGGGATTTCGAGCGCATGCGCAGCGAGTTCCAGGACGACATCAGTGCGCGCCGCAACGAGGAGATGTCCCGGCTGCAGAAGACCCTCGGAGAAGAGGTGCGCAGTTACGCCAAGGCGCAGAGCTTCGATGTCGTCCTCAGCACCGAAGGCGTCGTCTACGCCGCACCCACCTACGACGTCACGCCGGCAATCCTGACGGCGCTGCAGGCGCGCAACGCCGCGGCGCCCGCGACCGCGCCTCCGCCGGCCAAGCCGGCTCCCCCCGCGAAGCCGCAGACGCACTAGCGCTGCTCACGGACCGCGGCCAGCGGTATTCGAAGACTCGCCATGTCGGTATCGCTTGGGGAGCTTGCGGTGCGATTCGGCTGCGAGCTGCGCGGCGATCCGGACACGCACGTCGAGCGGGTCGCGCCGCTGGCGAACGCCGACGAGCGCTCGATCGCGTTTCTGGCGAACCCGCGCTACCGGGCGCAACTCGCCGCCACGCGCGCCGGCGCAGTGGTGCTGAACGTCGCGAGCGCGGAGGAGTGTCCGACGGCGGTGCTGTTGTGCGACAACCCCTATGCGACCTTTGCGCGTATCGCCACCATCCTGCACCCCTTGCCGCAGCTCGAGCCCGGTGTGCACCCGAGCGCAGTGGTGGCCGCGAGCGCCCGCATCGATCCGAGCGCGCAGGTCGGTGCCTACGCGATCGTCGGACCCAACGTCGTGGTTGGCGCGCGCGCCTTCATCGGTCCGCACTGCTGCCTCGAGGAGGGCGTGCAGCTGGCCGCCGACGTGCGGCTGGTGGCACGCGTGACGCTGTGCCGATCCGTGCAGATCGGCACGCGCGCCGTGCTACAGCCCGGGGTGGTGATCGGCGGCGACGGCTTCGGCTTCGCGCCCGAGCGCGGCACCTGGCTCAAGGTGCCGCAGTTGGGCACGGTGCGCATCGGAGCGGATGTTGAAATCGGCGCCAACACCACCATCGATCGCGGCGCTATCGAGGACACCGTGATCGAGGAAGGTGTGAAGCTCGACAACCTCATCCAGATCGGACACAACGTACGCGTCGGCGCCCATAGTGCGCTCGCCGCCTGCGTCGGCGTGGCCGGCAGCACCACGATCGGCAAGCGCTGCATGATCGGCGGCGGCGCCGGCTTTGCCGGCCACCTCACCATCGCCGACGACGTAGTCATCACCGGCTACTCGATGGTGACCCACTCGGTCACGCGCGCCGGCGTATACTCCAACGGCATCCCCCTCGAAGAAGTACACGCCTGGCGCCGCCTGGTTGCGCGCTTCAAGCGCAGCGGGTTGCTCGAGACCCGCGTGCGCAGTCTGGAGCGTGCCGCGGGCCTGAAGTCCGATCAGGAAGAGGATCATGACTGAGCCGCTGCAACTCGACATGCAGGCCATCCTGGAACGCCTGCCGCATCGCTACCCGTTTCTGCTGGTCGACCGGGTGCTCGAGTGCAACCCCGGGCACAGCATCCGCGCCCTGAAGAACGTGACCTACAACGAGCCGTACTTCCCCGGCCACTTTCCCGGACGTCCGGTCATGCCGGGAGTCATCATCATCGAAGCGATGGCACAGACGGCGGGCATTCTGTGCTTCGTGACCGCAAACGTGATTCCCGACGCACAGACGCGCTTTTACTTCGTCGGCATCGACAAGGCGCGCTTTCGCCGGCCGGTCGTGCCCGGGGATCAGCTGGTACTCACGGCGCAGCTGCAGCGCTCCCTCAAAGGGATCTGGCGCTTCGCGACCGCAGCATCGGTCGGCGAGCACGAGGTGGCGCATGCCGAGATGATGGTGGCACCGGAGGCCGCCAGGTGATCGATGCGCGCGCGATCGTCTCCCCCGGGGCCGAGCTCGCCTCCGACGTCAGCGTCGGGCCGTTCAGCATCATCGGTCCTCAGGTGCAGATCGGACCCCGCACGGTGGTCGGACCGCACGTGGTGATCAACGGGCCGACCGCCATCGGCGCCGACAACCGCATCTTCCAGTTCGCATCGATCGGCGATGCGCCGCAGGACAAGAAGTACCGGGGTGAGCCGACCCGGCTCGAGATCGGCGACCGCAATGTCTTTCGCGAGAGCTGCACGGTGAACCGCGGCACGGCCCACGACCAGGGCGTGACGCGCATCGGCAGTGATAACCTCTTCATGGCGTACGCACACGTCGCGCACGACTGCGTGGTGGGTAGCAACACCGTGTTCGCCAACTGCGCAGCGCTCGGCGGTCACGTCGAGATCGGCGACTGGGCGATCCTCGGGGGACTTACCGCCGTGCATCAGTTCACCAAGATCGGTGCCCATGCGTTTCTCGGCGGCGGCGCCATCGTCACGCGCGACGTGCCGCCGTACGTCATGGTCGCAGGCAATCCCGCCACGCCGCACGCGGTCAACGCGGAGGGGCTGAAGCGCCGCGGCTTCACCGAGGAGCAGATCCGCAACATCCGCGACGCCTACCGCATCGTGTACCGCTCGGACCTGAAGCTCGCCGAGGCGCTGGCGCGCCTTGCGCCGCAGGCCGACGGGCACCCCGAGATCCGCGCGTTCCTCGACTTCATCCACGCCTCCACGCGCAGCCTGGCGCGATGAGCGCGCCGGGTGCGCGAGCCTCCGCCGCGGAACCGCTGCGCATCGGCATCGTCGCGGGCGAGCACTCGGGGGATCAGTTGGGAGCGGCACTGATCGCGGCGCTGCGCGAGCGCGTGCCCAACCTCAGCTGCTTCGGGGTCGCGGGACCGAAGATGATCGCCGCCGGCTGCGAGGCCTGGTGGGGTGCCGATCAGCTCGCGGTCATGGGTCTCACCGAGGTGCTGCGGCACCTGCCGCGCCTGCTGAGCCTGCGCGCCACTCTGGTCAGGCGCTTTCGCGCCGCCCGCCCGGATATATTCATCGGCATCGACGCGCCGGAGTTCAATCTGGGGCTGGCGCGCTCGCTCAAGGGCGCCGGCATGCGTACCGTGCAGTACGTCAGTCCCCAGGTGTGGGCGTGGCGGCAGGGGCGGGTGCGCACCATCGGCGCCGCCTGCGACCTGGTGCTGTGTCTGCTGCCGTTCGAGGCGAAGTTCTACGCGCAGCACGGGGTGCCGGCGGTGTTCGTGGGGCATCCGCTCGCGGATCAGATTCCGCTCGCAGTCGATCGCGATGCCGCGCGGCGCGCGCTCGACATCCGCGGTGACGCCCCGCTGGTGGCGCTGCTGCCCGGCAGCCGCCTTACGGAAGTCACGCGGCTCGCGGCGCCCTTCGCCGCAGCCGCCGCCCACATCACGGCGCGGCGGCCCGAGTATCGCTTCCTCGCACCCATGGCTTCCCCCGAGGCGCGTGAAGTCTTTGAGAAGGAAGTCGCGCAACTACCCGCGGCTCCAGCGATTCGTGTGCTCGACGGACAGGCGCAGACAGCGCTCGCGGCGGCGGATGCGGCCATCGTCGCCTCCGGAACCGCAACCCTGGAGGCACTGCTCAGCGCACGGCCCATGGTGGTCGCGTACCGGGTCAGCGCCGTCACGGCCTTCCTGCTGCGGACCATGGGGCTGGTGAAGGTGCGATACTTTTCGCAACCGAACCTGCTCGCCGGCCGGCGCCTGGTGCCGGAGTTCTTTCAGGAGCAGGTGAGCGGCGCGGCGCTCGGGGACGCGTTGCTGCAGGAACTTGAGGATCGCGGGCACGTGCGTGAGCTGCTGGAAGAATTCGCCTGCGTGCATCGCACGCTGCGCCGCGGCGGGGCCGCGCGTGCGGCGGAGGCGATTCTCGCGTGCGCCGGGCGCGCGCCCGGACTGGATGGCGACAATGCCCACGGCTGAGGGCAGGCCGGCGCTGCCATGGCGCGACCTCGCGCGCGTGGCTGGCGTCGATGAGGCCGGCCGCGGGCCGCTCGCCGGCCCGGTGGTGGCGGCGGCGGTGATCCTGCATCCGCGGCGGCGTATACGGGGACTCGCGGACTCGAAGGTGCTCTCGGCGCAGGAACGCGCGCGGCTCGCGCCCATCATCCGCGCACGCGCCCTGGCGTGGGCGATCGGCTGGGCCGATCGCGACGAGATCGATTGCCTGAACATACTGGAGGCAACGCTGCTCGCCATGCGGCGCGCCTTGCTCGCGCTGCCGGTGTGTCCGACGCACGTGCAGGTCGACGGCAATCGCTGTCCGTGCATCGCCGACCTGCCGCTCTCGTGCACGCTCGAGGCCATCGTGGCGGGGGATGCGCGCGTGGCGGCCATCAGCGCGGCTTCGATCCTGGCGAAGGTGTACCGCGATGCCATGATGGAAGCGCTCGATGCCTGCTATCCGGGTTTCGAGCTGGCCGTGCACAAAGGCTACGGCACGCCCGCGCACCTGACCGCCCTGCAGCGGCGCGAGCCCTCGCGGCTGCACCGCCGCTCGTTCAGTCCAATGCGGCAGGACGAGGATCCCTTGACAGATTCCGGGTTCGAGCCTTAATTCGCGCACCGATGTCACACGGTTTCGTTCATCTGCGGCTGCACACCGAATACTCCCTCAGCGACAGCGTGGTGCGAGTGCCGGAGCTGATCGCGGCAGTGGCCGCCGCGGGCATGCCGGCTGTCGCGGTGACCGACCAGGGCAATCTCTTCGCGATGATGAAGTTCTATCGCGAGGCGCTCAGGGCGGGCGTCAAGCCGCTCGTCGGGGTAGACCTGCTGGTGCACGAGGAAGGCGAGCGGCAGCCCCCGACGCGCCTCACACTGTTGTGCCAGTCACCGGGGGGCTACCGCAACCTGGCGCGGCTGGTCAGCCGTGCGTACCTCGAGGGGCAGGAGCGCGGCGCGCCGCGCATCGAGCGCGGTTGGCTGTCGGCCACTCATCTCGAGGGCCTGATCGGCCTGTCCTGCGCCACCGAGGGCGACATCGGCCGCGCGCTGGTCAACGCCCGCGAGCGCGACGCCGAGCGTGCGCTGGATGCGTGGCTCACGTTGTTTCCCGGACGCTTCTACCTGGAGCTGCAACGCCTTGGCCGGCCTTTCGAGGAAAACTACATTGCCGGCGCGATCGCGCTCGCCGGCCGCAGCGGCGCCCCGGTGGTGGCGACCAACGACGTGCGGTTCCTCAGACCCGAGCAGTTCGAATCGCACGAGGCGCGCGTCTGCATTCACGACGGCACGCTGCTGGCGGACTCCGGCCGCGTGCGCCGCTACTCGCGCCAGCAGTACCTGCGCACGCCGCAGGAGATGGCGGCGCTGTTCGCCGACGTGCCGGAGGCGCTGGCGAACTCCGTGGAGATCGCGCGCCGTTGCAGTCTGACGCTGACACTCGGGGAGGTGCGCCTGCCGCAATATCCGCTGCCCGCGGGCGTGAGCACCGAGGAATTCCTGCGCGCTGAAGCCGCGCGCGGACTCGCCGCACGCTTCACGGCGGCGGTGAGCGCGCCGCCGGCTCACACGCAGCGCCTGGAGCGCGAGCTGGAAGTCATCTGCCAGATGGGCTTCGCGGGCTACTTTCTCATCGTCGCCGATTTCATCCGCTGGGCGCGCGAGCACGGCGTGCCGGTGGGTCCGGGCCGCGGCTCGGGCGCGGGCTCGCTCGTGGCCTACAGCCTGAGGATTACCGACCTCGATCCGCTCAAGTACGACCTGCTGTTCGAGCGCTTCCTGAATCCCGAGCGTGTCTCGATGCCCGATTTCGACATCGACTTCTGCATGGACGGCCGCGACCGGGTCATCGATTACGTCGCGGGAAAGTACGGGCGCGAGCGCGTGTCGCAGATCATCACCTACGGCACCATGGCCGCCAAGGCCGTAGTGCGCGACGTCGGCCGCGTGCTCGGCATGGCCTACGGCTACGTCGACCGCATCGCCAAGCTCATTCCCTTCGAGCTCGGCATCACGCTCGATGGCGCGCTGGAGAAGGAGCCGGAGCTCAAGCGCCTGTACCAGAGCGAGGACGAGGTCAGAAACCTCATCGAGCTGGCGCGCTCGCTTGAGGGTCTGACCCGCAACGCCGGCATGCACGCCGGGGGTGTCGTGATCGCCCCCTCGGTGCTGACCGACTTCGCGCCGCTGTACCGCGATGCGTCCGGCGGCAGCGTCGTCACCCAGTTCGACAAGGACGATGTCGAGGCGGCGGGGCTGGTGAAGTTCGACTTCCTGGGGCTGCGCACGCTCACCATCATCGAGCGCGCCGCGGCGCTCATCAACCGCGCGCGGCCGGCAGAGGCGGCAGCGCTCACGGTGAGCACGCTGCCCATGGATGACGCGCCGACCTACACGTTGCTCAAGTCCTGCCGCACCACGGCCGTTTTCCAGCTCGAGTCGCGTGGCATGAAGGATCTCATCCGCCGGCTGCAGCCGGATTGCTTCGAGGACATCGTGGCGCTGGTGGCGCTGTTCCGCCCCGGCCCGCTGCAGTCCGGCATGGTGGATGATTTCATCAACCGCAAGCACGGCAGGAGCGACGGCCCGATCGATTACCTGCATCCGAGCCTCGAGCCGATCCTCAAGCCCACCTACGGGGTGATCCTCTACCAGGAGCAGGTGATGCAGATCGCGCAGGTGCTGGCGGGCTATACGCTCGGCGGCGCCGACCTGTTGCGGCGGGCGATGGGCAAGAAGAGCCCCGAAGAGATGGCGCAGCAGCGCTCGGTGTTCGTCAACGGTGCGGTGGCGCGCGGGGTGCGTGAGCAGGTCGCGGTGCACATTTTCGACCTGATGGAGAAGTTCGCCGGCTATGGTTTCAACAAGTCGCATTCGGCCGCCTACGCGCTGCTCGCCTACCAGACGGCGTACCTGAAGGCGCACTATCCGGCGGCTTTCATGGCGGCGGTGCTGTCCGCCGACATGGATCACACCGACAAGGTGGTGACGCTCATCAAGGAATGCACGGATCTTGGCCTGGCGGTGCTGCCGCCGGATGTCAACGCCTCGCGCTACGAGTTCGCCGCCTGCGGCGAGCGCAGCATCCGTTATGGGCTGGGCGCGGTGCGCGGCGTGGGCCAGGGAGCGGCCGAGGCGCTGATCGCGGAGCGCAGCGCGCGCGGCGCCTACTCCGGGCTCGAGGATTTGTGCCGTCGCCTGGACCTGCAGAAGGTCAACCGGCGCGTGCTCGAGGCGCTGTTGCGCGCCGGCAGCCTGGATGGCCTCGGCGCCAATCGTGCGACGCTCATGGACCGCCTGGCCGGGGCCATGCATCTGGGCGAGCAGAACACCCGCGCCCACGCCGCGGGGCAGAACGATCTGTTCGGGCTCGCGAGCGAGGAGCGCGCGAGCGCCGCACACCTGCGCCGCGGCCCGCCGTTGCCGGAATGGAGCGAGGTGGTGCGCCTGGCGGGGGAGCGCGAAACACTCGGCCTGTATCTCACCGGCCATCCGCTCGCGCGCTGCGAGTCGAGTCTGGCGCGTTTCGTATCCCACCGCATCGGCGACCTGGTCAGTGACCGGCCGGTCGCCGGGCTCGACAGCGGGCGCTTCGGCGCCGGCAAGCCGGTTACCGTGGCCGGGCTCATCGATGAGGTGAAGAAACGCGGGCCGCGCGTGATCCTGACACTCGATGACCGTACCGGGCGCATCGAGGCCATGCTGTTCGAGGAGACCTATCAGAAGCACCGCGATCTGATCGCCAAGGACGCGCTGGTGTTGGTCGAGGGGCTGTTGCGCTTCGACGAGTTCAGCGACGCCTGGCGGCTGTCGGCGCGGCGCATCAGCGAGCTCGACAAGGTGCTTGAGCAGGAAGCGCGGCGCCTGGTGATCCGCTGCACGCACGCCGACGCTGCCGCCTTGGGCGAGCGCCTCGCCGCGATCCTCACGCCGTGGCGTCCGGGTCCGTGCCCGATCACCATCGAATACGCGGGCCTTGATGCCTGCGGCGCGCTCACGCTCGGCGGCGAGTGGACGGTGCGCGCCAGCCACGAGCTGCTCGAGCAGCTCGAAGGCCTGCTCGGGCGCGGTGCGCTGCAGGTCGTTTACGGGGCGCCGGCCGCGAGCCCGGGCCCGTCATTCTCCGCTGACGGCCGCTGAGTTAGGATACCGCATGGCCGTTGCGTTCCTCGACTTCGAACAACCGATCGCCGAGCTGGAAGCGAAGATCGAGGAGCTCAAGCACGTGACTTCGGAAACCGAAGTCAACATTCTCGACGAGATCGGCCGGCTGCAGGCGAAGAGCCGGCAGCTCACGATGAGCATCTTCGCCAATCTCACGCCCTGGCAGATCACGCAGCTCGCGCGCCACCCGCACCGGCCCTACACGCTCGATTACGTCAACGCCATCAGCAGCGAGTTCAACGAACTGCACGGTGACCGCATGTACGCGGACGACGGAGCCATCGTCGGCGGGTTGGCGCGCATCGACGAGCGCGCGCTCATGATCATCGGCCATCAGAAGGGCCGTGACACCAAGGAGCGCGTGCGCCGCAACTACGGCATGCCCAAGCCCGAGGGCTATCGCAAGGCGCTGCGGCTGATGCGTCTCGCCGAGCGCTTCGGGCTGCCGCTGGTGACGCTCATCGATACCCAGGGCGCCTATCCGGGCGTCGGCGCCGAAGAGCGTGGCCAGAGCGAAGCCATTGCCCGCAACCTCTTCGAGATGTCGGTGCTGCGCATTCCAATCGTGACCGTGGTTACCGGCGAGGGCGGATCAGGCGGCGCGCTCGGCATCGGCGTGTGCGATCGCCTGCTGATGCTCCAGTACAGCACCTATTCGGTCATCTCGCCCGAAGGGTGCGCCTCCATCCTGTGGAAGAGCCAGGACAAGAAGGAAGTGGCCGCCGAATCGCTGAATCTCACCGCCGACCGGCTGTATAAGCTTGGGCTGGTGGATGAGGTCATCGAGGAGCCCCTGGGGGGGGCGCATCGCGACGCCGTGGCAAGCGCCGCGAGTCTCAAGGCCGCGCTGATCCGTCATCTGGACGAGCTCGACGCGGTGCCGCGCGATCAGCTGCGCGCCACGCGCGCGGCCAAGATCGCCGGCTTCGGCGTGTTTGCCGAAACCGCGGCGTAAGGCCGTGCCACGCGCGCTGCGCCGCGGGACCTTGCGGTTTGGCCCGCGCTCCCTCAGCCGACGCCTCGCACAGCTTCTGCCCGGCTTCCCCGACCTCGCCGTGTGCGTCGCTTTCAGCGGCGGGGCGGACTCCACCGCTCTGCTTGCCGCGCTGGCGCAGCTCAAGCGCCCGCCGCTTAAGGTGCGCGCCCTGCACGTCGATCACCGGCTGCACCCGCACTCCTCAAGCTGGGCTGCGCACTGCCGGCGCGTGGCGCGCGCCCTCGAGGTGCCGCTGCAAGTGCGGACGGCGAACGTCGCACGCGCGCGCGGCGAGTCGCTCGAAGCCGCCGCGCGCGCCGCGCGCTACGGGCTGCTCGCCACGGCGCTCGCGCCGCAGGAAGCGCTGCTGACGGCGCACCACCAGGACGATCAGCTCGAGACCGTGCTGCTGCAGCTGCTGCGCGGCGCGGGCCTCGCCGGCATCGCCGCCATGCCGGCTCTGGCGGCTTTTGCGCGCGGCCACCTGGTGCGCCCGCTGCTACCCTGGTCGCGCGCCGAACTCACCGCCTGGGTGCGCTCGCAGGGCCTTGAGTGGATCGAGGACCCGGGCAACTCCGAGCTGCGTCTGGATCGCAACTACCTGCGCACGCGTGTATTGCCGTTGATCCGGGAGCGTTGGCCCGCGGCCGCGGCCACCGTCACGCGCGCCGCGCGCCATGCCGCGGAAGCGCAGCGGCTGCTCGATGCCGTGGGTGCCGCCGATGCCGCGCGCGCGAGCTTTGGTGCGATGCTGTCGGCTAAGCAACTGCGCACACTGGCGCCCGAGCGCCGCCGCAATGCGCTGCGGTTCTGGATCACGGCCGCGGGGCACCTGGCACCGCCGGCCAGCCGGCTCGAGGAAATTGCCGGTCCGCTGCTGCAGGCGCGCGCCGATGCGCAGCCCTTCGTGAGATGGGAGGGCGCAGTGCTGCAGCGCCAGGCGGACCTGCTGTCGCTGCGCGTCGCCCCCGGGACCACGGGGGTGCTCCAGGAATTCAGCTGGCCGTGGCGCAGGCGCCGGACCTGCGCGCTGCCCGAGCCGGGCGGGGAGCTCACGCTGAAGCGCGACGCGCGCGGGCCGGTGGATCTGGACGCGCTGCCCGCCACGCTGACCATCCGCGCTCGCCGTGGCGGGGAGCGGCTGCGTCCGGTGCGGGGAGGGCCGCGTCGCGCGCTCAAGAGCCTGCTGCAGGAAGCGCGGGTGCCGGTGGCGGAGCGCGGGCGACTGCCGCTGATTTTCGCCGCCGGGACGCTGATCGCGGTCGCCGGTCTGTGGCTCGATGAGTCGGTGCAGGCGAGCGCTGCGAGCCGGCGGCGCGCTCGCCTGATCTGGAGCGCGGCGGGCTGATCGAACCCGCCCCACATCAGTGCGGAAAGATGTGCTAACCTGCTGGCCCGTCGTGGTTCCGCCGCAGTTTGTGGCCGCGACCTCGTACGACGGGAACTCCCTGACCTACATATGACGCGTTTTGTATTCGTCACCGGTGGCGTCGTGTCCTCGTTGGGCAAGGGCATCGCTTCCGCCTCGCTGGGCGCGATTCTCGAGGCCCGCGGCCTCAAGGTCGCGATGGTCAAGCTCGATCCGTACATCAACGTCGACCCGGGCACCATGAGCCCGTTTCAGCACGGCGAGGTGTTCGTCACCCAGGACGGCACCGAGACCGATCTCGACCTCGGCCATTACGAGCGTTTCGTGCGCACCACTACCGGGCGCAACAGCAATTTCACCACCGGGCGCATCTACGAGCGCGTCATCGCCAAGGAGCGCCGCGGCGATTACCTGGGCGCCACGGTGCAGGTCATCCCGCACATCACCGATGAGATCAAGCGCAGCATCAAACTGGGCGCCGACGGCTCGGATGTCTGCATGGTCGAGATCGGCGGCACCGTCGGTGACATCGAGTCGCTGCCGTTCCTCGAGGCCATCCGCCAGCTCGGTGTCGAGCTCGGCCGCAACAACTGCGCGTTCATGCACCTGACGCTGGTGCCGATAGTGGGGGGCTCGGGTGAGATCAAGACCAAGCCGACGCAGCACTCGGTGAAGGAGCTGCGCGGCATCGGCATCCAGCCGGACGTGCTGCTGTGCCGCTGCAAGCATCCCCTGCCCGAGGAGCAGCGGCGCAAGATTGCCCTGTTCACCAATGTGGAAGAGCGGGCGGTGATTTCCGCGGTCGATGCGGACGACATCTACAGGATCCCGATCCTGCTGCACGAGCAGGGGCTCGATGACATCGTCGTCGACAAGCTGCGCCTGGAGGTGCCGGCCACCGATCTGGCCGAGTGGCGTCAGGTGGTGAGCGCCAGGTCCAACCCCGACGGCCAGGTGGACATCGCCATGGTCGGCAAGTACGTGCAGATCCGCGATTCCTATCTGTCGCTGCACGAGGCGCTGATGCACGGCGGGTTGAAGAGCCGCACGCGCGTCAATATCCACTACGTCGAATCCACCGATATCGAGCAGCGCGGCGCCCACGTGCTCAAGGGCGTGGACGCAATCCTCGTGCCCGGGGGTTTCGGCGAGCGCGGCATCGAGGGCAAGATCCAGGCGGTGCGCTACGCGCGTGAGCACGGCGTGCCCTACCTGGGGATCTGCCTCGGCATGCAGGTGGCGATCGTGGAATTTGGCCGTCACGTGCTGGGGCTTGCGGATGCCAACAGTACCGAGTTCAACCGTGCCGGCCCGCACCCGGTGATCGCGCTCATCTCGGAGTGGCAGGACCAGGTGCGCGGCGCGCAAACCCGCGACGCGGCCTGCGCCAAGGGCGGCACCATGCGCCTGGGAGCCCAGGAGGTGCTGCTCGGGGCCGGCACGCGGGCGCGCGAGATCTTCGGCCGCGACGCCATCATGGAACGGCATCGGCACCGCTACGAATTCAACAACAACTACCTCGACCGCTACCGGCAGTCGGGCATGCGCTTCTCGGGGTTCTCGCGCGACGGGCTGGTGGAGGTGATCGAGCTGCCCAACCATCCGTGGTTCCTGGCGACACAGTTCCACCCGGAGTTCACCTCCACCCCGCGCGACGGGCATCCGTTGTTCAGCGGTTTCGTCCGGGCGGCGCGCGCGCAGCGCGCGTCCCAGCTGCCGCAGGCGGCGGGCGCGTGAGCCATGCAGCTGACGGGACATGAAGTCGGAGCGGGGCGGCCACTGTTCCTGATCGCCGGTCCCTGCGTCATCGAGGGCGCAGCCCTCACCCAGGAGATCGCCGGCCGGCTCAAGGAGATCACCACCCGGCTCGGCATCCCCTTTATCTTCAAGGCCTCCTACGACAAGGCCAACCGCTCATCCCGAGCCAGCTTCCGCGGCCCCGGGATCGAGGCGGGCCTGAAAGTTCTCGACGACGTGCGCCGCGCGGTCGGGGTGCCGGTGCTGACCGATGTGCATGAGGACACCCCGCTTGCGGAGGTGGCCGCGGTCGTGGACGTGCTGCAGACCCCGGCGTTCCTGTGCCGCCAGACGAACTTCATCATCAACGCCGCCTCCCAGGGCAAGCCCGTCAACATCAAGAAGGGGCAGTTCCTCTCGCCGTGGGAGATGCAGAACGTCGTCGACAAGGCGCGCTCCACCGGCAACGAGGCGATCCTGGTATGCGAGCGCGGCTTCTCGTTCGGCTACAACAACCTGGTGTCCGACATGCGCTCGCTGTCGATCCTGCGCGCGACCGGCTGCCCGGTGGTGTTCGACGCCACTCACTCGGTGCAGCTGCCGGGCGGCCAGGGCTCGGCCTCCGGCGGCCAGCGCGAGTTCATTCCGGTGCTGGCGCGTGCGGCGGTCGC
>CATPBQ010000124.1 GCA_955652795.1 uncultured Steroidobacteraceae bacterium
CCACGATCTGTTCCAGCCGCAACGCACGGCAAACCTGCGCGCCCGGCTCGACGAGTACACGCCGGCGGGCATGGAGGCCGGCATTGTGTTTGCGACCTGAGGGGAAAAAACATGCACGGCGATTTCACCCGCGACGTAGTCCGCGATGACAAGGTCCGCCTTGCCGTCGCCGTTCACGTCTGCGACCGCCACGAATTGCGGACTGACTGTGGTCGGAAAACTGGTGGCGGCTCCGAACGAGCCCATCCCATTGCCAAGAAGAATGGACACGGCATGGCTCGTCGAACGCGCTACGACAAGATCCAGCTTTCCATCCCGGTTGAAGTCACCGACCGTGACTGACGACGCATCCGTCAGTTGCGCGGCAAAACTGGCCGGCGTGCCAAACGATCCGGTGCGCGATCCGGGCAGCAGCGCAAGACCCGCAGTGCCGTTCACGACGACGACGTCATCGATACCGTCCCCGTTAAAGTCGCCTATCACCGGGCGGCCGGTGGCCCCCGGGACGACCACGACCAGGCGCGAGGCCGCGAATGTTCCAGCACCGGTTCCGAGGGAGATTTCAATACTTCCTGACAACAACATCGTCGTGGCGAGATCCGGAATTCCGTCTCCGTTGAAATCGCCGATCGCGACACCGTCAGGCTGGTATACGGACAGATTCGGAACGGGCGTGGCGCTGGCGAAAAAGCCGCGGATGCTCACCTGGGTAGTCCCGACCATACCGCCGACCGTCGCTTTAACTGCGGCGGTACAGCTCCCCACGCCGAGGATCGCGCTCACGAGTCCGCTATTCGGCGCCACGCTGGCGCACACGGATTGGTCGACCGTCCAGCTCGCCACAGCGGTGAGGTCCATCGTATGGCCGTCCGAGTACGTCCCCACGGCTTTGAACTGCGTGGTCTGGCCGGCCATCACCGTGGTCGCGGTGGGTGACACGGCCACCGATTCGAGAAGCACCGCCGGCGTGCCGCTGCCGCCACCGCAGCCGGCAAGACCGCCTGCAGTCAACCCGTGCATGACGATCAATACCAACGTTCGAGAGTTCATTGGGAACCTGCCGGCGAGCAAGTCTGACTTGCTTTCTGCCCACTTATCCGCGCGTCTTGCGCAATCCGTCACTTGGCCTCACGAATGCGGGGGGCATCGATCGCCTCGCCGAGCCGACCGTAGCGCTTTAGGATCGCGCGCAGTTCCTCATGGGGCAGGCCGAACAGGCGAAAGCCATCGGCACCCGTCATGGTGGGTGCGGCAATCATCGCGTTGACGATCGCCTCCTCGGTCGACTCGACCACCCCTTCGAACAGCGGGTCGATGTCCTGGCTGGCCACTGGTGCAATCGGGGACGGCGCACTCTGCTCGGGGTGGTTGACGAGCGATGCGGCGGTCGAGAAAGCAACGATCAGATCGCCGGAACTGTTGCCCGAGTAGGAGCCGAGCCGTGCGAGTCCCATCGCAGCCCGTTTGGCCAATCGATCGAGCTGGGTCGGAATCAACGGCGCGTTGGTGCCGATCACGATGATGATCGAGCCCGCATCAGGTGGGGGTGTCCCAGCGCTCGCGCTGCCGGCGCATTTCGGCTGCTTCTTCGGGGGTGAGAGGTGGGAGTCGTAACACGGCAGCCAGCGTGCCGACAGCGCTTGTCCGACCGGGGCGCCGGCGATGCGCAGCACCTTGCGATCGCCCGTGTTGCACTGAACGAGCGCCCCGACCAGGTACGAATGAGCACCGAGCGCGATCTTGCGAGAGGCCGTCCCGATCCCGCCCTTGAAGCCGAAGCATTCCATGCCGGTGCCCCCGCCGACACTGCCCTCGGCGATGGATCCTGACTTCGCCGCTTCGATGGCCGCGATGGCGGTCTCCGGCCGCACGTGGAAGCCGCCGACGTCGTTCAGTTCCCCGTCCCAGGTCTCGGCGACGACGGGATCTGCCGCCTCGCCAAAGCGCTGCTGCGTCCATGATTGGATGCCGGCGTAGACCTGTCCGATGGCATTCGTGTCGGTGATTCCGATCGGACCGTGAATGACGCCAAAATCCTGCAAATAGGACTGGCCGGTCATCTCGCCGTTGCCGTTCAGGTTGAAGAAGCCGCCATAAACGGGCTGCGAATTTGCGCGACCGCGCGGGAAGATGATGGTGACTCCGGTCCTGACCGGCCCGACTCCGACTTTGAGCGGTCCCTGACCGCTGACGAGCGAGACTTGCCCCACCTCAACGCCCGGTACGTCGGTAATCGCATTGAGCGGGCCGGGCGCGCCCTCGAACGGCACGCCGATGTCCCGCGCACGCTCGACCGATGCGGCGCGACCGACGGGTGCGAGCACGGCGCTGACAATGAGGACCAGTGCAAGACCCATCCGCGCTCTCATACCACCACCTTTATTCACACGGCAGGGCCACCGGTTCGATCCCATTATGCGCCCCATACCCTCTCGAGAGGGTCGCCCGAATCACGGGGCCCCTGCAGGAAATTGCAGTAGCGGGCAATTCGCAGTGAAATACGCGCTGCAAGGGCTGAGCCGAATCAAGAAATCGTCGCGGCGATGTGATCTGTCCCAACAAAGGGACCGCCGGCCGTGCATCATGGTAGCCATACAGGATTGGAGAATCCATGCATCCAGTCGCAGCCATACTGATGGTGCTCGCAGCACCCGTCGCGCTGGGCCATACCGCCGAGGAACTCGCCGCCAAGAACGTCGAAGCCCGCGGCGGCATCGACAAGCTGCACACGATCCAGTCGCTGCGCTTCTCCGGGAAGGTCCTGATCAACGGCGGCACGCTCGCGCTCGGGTACGTCACCTTGCTGAAGCGCCCACAATCGGTGCGCTACGAGGCCGCGCTGCAAGGCCTGACCCTGGTGCAGGCGTATGACGGTACGCAGGCGTGGCAGATCAATCCGTTCCAGGGCCGCAAGGATCCGGAGAAACTGTCCGCCGACGACGCCAAGGGGATGGGCGAGGATGCGGCGGACTTCGCAGGCACCTTGGTGGACTACAAAGCCAGGGGCTACACACTCGATTATCTGGGTACCGAGGACGTCGACGGCACCGAGGCGCACAAGCTGCGCGTGACGCGGCCGAACGGCGATGTGACCTACGTCTATCTCGATCCGGATTACTTCCTCGAGGTCCGCACGGTCAACCGGCGCATCGAGCACGGCGTGCCCCACGAGACGGTCATCGACTACGGCGATTACGAGAAGGTGGATGGTGTCTACTTCCCGTTTGCCCGGGAATCCGGCCCCAAGGGCTCCACCAATCGCCAGAGGGTCCAGTTCGACAAGGCTGAAGCGAACGTCACCGCCGACGATGTCGTGTTCCACTTTCCCGCCGCGCGCGCCGGCGCCGCCCCGGCCAGGTAGCTCAAGGAGAAGGCTGATGCGAATTGAGCTTGCGGCATTGACGTGCGTGTTCGTGTCGGGTCTGAGCTGCGCCTTCGCCGCCGATGCCGCGGTGGGGGCCGGAGCGACGGTGATCGATTCCGGCACGATTTCCGGCCTCGGCGCGCGCAACATCGGCTCGGCCACCATGAGCGGGCGGATTTCCGCCCTCGCCGGCTACACCGATCCGACCGGCAAGGTCACGCTGTTCGTCGGCGCGGCGAGCGGAGGGGTGTGGAAGTCGACCGACGGTGGCACGACTTTCAAACCGGTCTTCGATGAGCAGGCGGTGCAGTCGATCGGAGCGATCGCGCTCGATCCCTCCAATCCGAAGAACGTCTGGGTGGGGACCGGAGAGGCCTGGACACGCAACAGCGTGTCGATCGGCGACGGCGTCTACAAGTCCACGGACGCGGGCGAGACCTGGACGCACGTGGGTCTGCTCGACTCCGAGCGCATCTCCCAGATCATCGTCGACCCGCGCTCGGCCGATACGGTGTATGCCTGCGCGCCCGGCAAGCTGTGGAGCGACTCGGTCGAGCGCGGTCTCTACAAGACCAGCGACGGCGGCACCACCTGGCAGCGGGTGCTCAAGGGTTCCAATCTATCGACCGGCTGCGGCAGTATCGCGCTGGACCCACGCGCACCGGACGTGCTGTTCGCAAGTCTGTGGGACTTCCGGCGCAAGGGCTGGACTTTTCGCTCCGGCGGAGAGGGGCCGACCGCCTCCTCCGGTAGCGGCCTGTATCGCAGTGCGGATGGCGGGAAGAGCTGGACCGAAATCACGCCGCAAGCCAATAAGGGCTTCCTGCCGAAGCCTTACGGCCGCATCGCGCTCGCATTGGCGCCCAGCGATTCCAAGACGGTGTACGCCTTCGTCGAGTCGACCGACTCGGCGCTATTGATCTCGCATGACGGCGGCAGCAGCTGGGAACGCGGCGACAAGAGCCAATGGATGGTATGGCGACCGTTCTACTTCGCCAAACTCATCGTCGATCCGAAAGATGCCAATCGCCTCTACAAGACCGACGGCTATCTCATCATGAGCGAGGACGGCGGC
>CATPBQ010000125.1 GCA_955652795.1 uncultured Steroidobacteraceae bacterium
CAGGTCCCGGCCGTGGACCAGGACGGTCGCACCGCTCGCGGCCAGCGCCCGGGCGGTGGCCAGGCCAATCCCGTGCGTGGCCCCCGTGACGAGGCAGATCTTGGCATTCATACTGCTGCGGAGAAGTAAGCCCTCACGAGAATGGTATATATGAAGGGGACGAAACGCATCGCGCTTATGGCACTGACCGCCTGCGTGGCCGTGGGCTGCGCCCAGGGCGCGAGCCCGAGCGCAGCCCCCGAGTTCAGTCACCGCGGGGCAGCGGACTGGATCAATTCCGCACCCCTGACGCTCGCGGGCCTGCGCGGCAAGGTGGTGCTGGTGGAATTCTGGGCCTTCGAGTGCGTAAATTGCCTGCATTCGACAGCGTGGGTGGAATCGGTGGCGCGCGACAAGGCCGCCGCCGGGCTCGTGGTCGTAGGGGTCCATACCCCTGAGCTGCGGGAGGAGAGATCTCCCGAGAACGTACGCCAGGCGGTGGCGCGCCTCGGCATCCACTATCCGGTGATGCTGGATGGGGATTACTCCTACTGGGGCGCCCTGCACAATCAATACTGGCCGGCGTTCTATCTGATCGGGCGCGACGGGCTGCTGTACGGCAGCGCGATCGGCGAGATGCACGCGGGCGAGCACGCGGCCAAGACAGTGGAGGCTGCGATCGACCAACTGCTGCAGGCAAAAACGCCATGACGATGCCGCGGGCTTCGCGGTTTCGGGCCGCAGGCCCGCCTGCGTGAACGCTGTCGCCAGCGCGTTCCTGCTGACGTTCGCCGGACTGTTTCCCATCGTCAATCCGCTCGAGGCCGCTCCCTTCTTTCTCGGTCTGACTGCGAACCTGCCCGCCTCCGAGCGGACGGTGCTGGCGCGCAAGGCGGCCGTCAACGGCTTCGCACTGCTGTTGGGATCCATGGTCCTGGGGCCCTGGCTGCTGGAGTTCTTCGGTATCGAGCTGCCGGTGGTGCGCATCGCGGGGGGGCTCGTGGTCGCCGCCCTGGGCTGGAAACTCCTGACACAGGAGCAGTGGTCGGACCACGCCGGCTCCGCGGGCCTGGAGGGCGGACCGGGAAAGAAGGTCGGCAGCTTCTATCCGCTCACCATGCCGCTCACGGTCGGTCCGGGCTCCATGTCGGTCGCGATCACCATCGGCAGCCGCAAGCCCGCGGGCACTCCGCAGCTCTCGCAGCTCGCCGAGCACGCGACCGGTGCGGTGCTCGGGGTGGTGGCGATCGCCGTCACGATTTATCTGGCCTACCGCTTCGCCCAGAACATTGCCCGGCTGCTGGGCGAGACCGGGCTCGAGGTGCTGGTGCGCTTATCCGCGTTCATCCTGATGTGCATCGGGATCGAGATCGTCTGGAACGGCTACAGCGCGCTCACCGGCGCGCACTGAGGTCGGCGGCGGTGCCCTTCAGCGACGTCAATCGCTAACGCGGCGGCCCGGAGTCACGTCGCTGCAGGCGCATTTCGCGCAGCGGCGAGCGGATGGCGATGCTTGCGGGCGCCGCCGGCGGCGCAATGCCGGCGGGCGGAATTACGCAGTTCGGGGTCTGGGCATAGCTCGCCGCAACGAACAACAGGCTTTCGTTGGGATCCCCGAGTGCGTGCGTGAAATCGTCTGTCACCGTGCAACCCGGGAAGGACGCGCCGCTAGCGCCGCCGGGCGAGAAACCGTCGGGATAGCTCCCGAAGCCCTTCGCGTTGACACCCTGGAACTCGATGGAGAAGTAAGTCGTCCCGCAATTGTCCTGGGGATAAAACCCGTAGGGCTTGCCGCAGGTGGTGCTGCCGATCTGGATCACCTGCACCCCCACGCCCGCGAGCCCGTTCATCACCGCTTCGCTCGCCGAACAGGTCGCGGAAGTCGTCAGAACGAACACCCGGGGGAGATTGAGCGTCGGCAGCGCCTGGCCCGGTGTCGTCGAGAATCCCTGGGTGGTGGTGTGAAACGGCGTCGGGGTGATCGGGCTGCCCGTCACCGGATTGGTGCTCGGATGCTTGCCGTTGAACTGTTGCAGTTCGAAGGTCTGTCCGGCGGTCGGTCCCGCACCTGCGACCATGAAAGCGAGCTCGCTCGCGATGTCGAGGTAGCCTCCGCCGTTGTAGCGGATGTCGATCACCAGATCGGTGATCGCATCGGCCTTCAGGGTGCTTACCGCATTGATCAGTGCGGCTTCCGAGGTCGCCAGCTGGTCGTTGAACAGCATGTAACCGATGTGCATGACCGTGCCCGGCAGCACCCGCACGTCCTGCACCGGAACGTCGGTGACGTTGACCGCCTGCAGCGTCACCGTGCGCGGGCTCGCGGCGCCCTGATCGAGGATGGAAAACGTGTGCGACTCCCCGACAGTCGAAGGACTCAGGCCCGCGTTGATTTTATCGACGCTTGCCTGGTCATTGGCGTTGACCGCGTCCACGCCGTCGACGCTGAGCACGCTGGCGCCGCGCGCCAGGTTAGCCGGAGCCATGACGGCGGGTGATCCGGGCTCGGTGTACGCCGCCAGGATCCGGCGCGGGGGAGCCGGCTGTACAGCGATGAACTGCACTCCATACCCCACGTTCACGCCCGCCGTCGCCAGC
>CATPBQ010000126.1 GCA_955652795.1 uncultured Steroidobacteraceae bacterium
AGCGGGGAGAAGCGGTTGAAGAGCGGTGCGATGAATGCCGGCCAGGCCCAGGCCATGAGGAACATGACGGCGAGCCACAGGCCCCACGCCCCTACCCACCACCAGCGGCCGGCCCGTTCCATGAGCACGAGCGTCGCAATCAGCAGCGGACCGCCGAGCAACACGGTGAGCGCAAGGCTCTTGCCCAGATCGGCGAGGAACAGGCCGGGCGTGGTGCGGTTGAAGCCGAAGCGCGTCTCGAGCCGGAAGGTGCGCCATACCGAGAAGGGCAGGTTGGCGAGCTGGATGAGCAGTGCGACGGTGGCAATCACGAGGACGCCGAGCCAGGGTTGTGTCAAGCGGGTGTGGCGCCACAGGGCGTCCACCGCCGCGATGCCCCCACCGACGGTGAGCACCAGCGTGAGCGCCGCGTCGACGACGGCGCCGAAGCCACCGAGGCGCAGCTTGGCAAGGGTGTAGTCGGCTGCCTTGCCGTGTTCGCTCGCCGACACGCTGCCGGCGAACGGCCCCGGTACCTCATCACGGTGGCGGGCGACGGCCCTGGCCTGGCGCTGCGAGAGCCACAGCTCGATGGCGAGGCTCGCCAGGAGCGCGAGGAGAAAGACAGGCGTCAACCAGCGCATCAGCAGCAGTTTACAGGGGTGCGAATCGGCGCCCGCTTATCTGCGCTTGGCGCGCTGCACGCGCGCCACTTTCGCCCGCGCGGGCCGCACCCGACCCGGCAGCCGCCGCGAGCGTGTGCCAGCAGCGCCGGTGACGCGCATCCGTTCCCCGCTGACCTGCAGCTGCGCCAGCAGCAGTTTCGCCGCGGACGCGAACCGGCCCGGATCGCCGTAGGCGCGCGCGAGGAGCATCTCGCCTTCGAGCGCACCCACCAGCATCCGGGCAGCCTCGCGTGGCGGCACGCCTACCGACAGACAACCCTCCCGGTTTCCCTGCTCGAGGAGCCCGGCGAGCCAGCTCTCGTTGAACTCAAAGAACACGCGGATCGCCTCCTGCATCGGCAGCGGCAGCGTGCCGTATTCGGCGGCCACCATACCGCACAGGCACATGCGCTCGTTCGCCAGCACGTCGGCGTAGAGCTTCACGTAGGCGCGCAGCCGCTCATCGGCGCGCGGCAGCTGCGCAGTGATCGCGCCGAGCGCAGTCTCGAACGCTTCGGTGTAGCGCGCGATGAGTGTGCGGCCGAGCTCGGCCTTGGTCGCGAAATGGTAGTGCAGGCTCGCCTTGGTAATGCCGACCTGCGCGGCGATGTCGGCATAGCTGAACCCGTTGAAGCCCCGTGTCTGCACCAGGCGCTCGGCCACGTCCAGTATCCGGGTGGTGGTGGTGGTGTCCGGTGCGGCGGGTGTGTTTCCGGTCATGGTCCCCCGAATCATAGCAGGAGGGGTCTTGTATCTACCTACTAGTTGATAGACAATCCAGCCAGCGGCGGCACCTCGCACCGCCGAAGGGGGCAATCATGCAGACCACTGAACACAAGACCTTCTCCAGGCCCGACGAAACGCGCGAATTTCCGCATGGGCGCGCGGAGATCCTCAAAGTGGGCAACGGTGAGGTGGGGCGGCTGGTCTTCCAGCCCGGCTGGCGCTGGTCGAACGACGTCAAGCCCATCGCCAAGACTCACAGTTGCACCGCGCCACACTTCCAGTACCACGTGAGCGGCCGCCTCGGCATTCGCATGGACGATGGCACGGAGTTCGTGGCGGGTCCGGGGGATATCACGTCCCTTCCCAGTGGCCACGATGCGTGGGTCGTTGGCAACGAACCCGTGGTGGTCGTGGACTGGTACGGTGCCAGCAATTACGCCAAGCGCTCGTAAGTCCGCTGGGTGAAACCTGAGCGTTGCACGCGAGCCGCCCTGCCTGCGGCAGGGCGGCGTTAGCGGGCTACCCAACCGGAGCTCAGCAGGCTTGCATGGAACTCGCGCGCCACCCGGGGATCGGGCCGGGCGAGCTTGCGCCTGAGATCCGGGGACGGAATCCGTGCCAGCATGTCGCGAATGACGTTGAGCCGTGTCTGGTGTTTGTCGTCGGCGCGAATCAGGATCCACGGAGCATCGGCATGGTGGGTGCGCAGTAACATGGTGTCGCGCGCGCGGCTGTAGTCGCGCCAGTGGCGCTGCGCCGCCTCGTCAACCGGGCTGATCTTCCACTGCTTGAGTGGATCGCGGCGCCGCTCGCGCAACCGGCGCGCCTGTTCCTTGCGGCCGATGTCCAGATAGTACTTGAGGACCGAGATCCCGGAGTGAACCAGCATGCGCTCGACGCGCGGCGCGGCTTCCAGGAACGCCTCGCGCTGCGCACGAGTGCAGTACTTCATCACGTACTCCACGCCGGCACGATTGTACCAACTGCGATTGAAGAGAACGATTTCCTGGGCGGCTGGGAGGTGCCTGACAAAGCGCTGGAAGTACCACTCGGTCTCTTCGCGGTCGGTGGGCTTGCCGGGGGCCACGGTCCGCACTTCGCGCGGACTGAGATGCTCGGCGATGCGTTTTATCGTGCCGTCCTTGCCGGCGGCGTCCCGGCCTTCGAGGATCACCAGCACCTTGCGGCCGCGGGCGATGACATGCCGGTGCAGTTTGACCAGCTCGATCTGCAGGCGGCGCAATTCCCGCGCATATTCCTTCTTGCCAAGCTTCGGGACGGGCTCGGGGCTACTCATGACGCACTGCTCAGTGAGTCCTGCCGGCTGCCGCGCGCCATCCCAACCACAGCATCACCGAGCCGAAGACCAGCAGCACCAGCCCCCACCACAGGTTGACGTCGATACCGAGCGAGCGCTGGTAAATCGCCGGATCGCTGAAGAGTCCGAACCCGGTGAGCAGGAACCCGAGGATGGTGAACATCATTCCGAGTGGTATGCGGATGTCGAGACCCATGCGAGGCTCCTTACCAGAACAGGAGATTGAGGATCAGTGTCGCGGCGAGCACGCCCGCGCCGAGCACCGCCGGGCGTGCGTACCACGCTTGATCCGCCTCGCGCAGCCGGGGTGTGAGGGAGTAGACGAGGCCGACCAGGTCCTTCTCGGGGCGCGGCCGCGTGATCAGGCTCACGGCGACGGTCACGACGAAGCACACGCTGAACGCCCAGATGGCGGTCCAGAAGTTCTGCGCCATCTCGCTCGGATAGGTGTGCAGCAGCGTGAGCCAGCCGCCCTTGATCCCGGAGAGGCTCCCCCTGGGCAGGGTTAACGCGTGGTGCAACGCCGCCGCCGCCGTGCCCGACAGCAGACCGGCAAACGCGCCGTGGCCGGTGGCCCGTTTCCAGAACATTCCCAGCAGGAACGTCGCAAACAGCGGCGCATTCACGAAAGCGAACAGCAGCTGCAGCATATCCATGATGTTGTTGAAGTGGTTCGCGACGTAGGCCGCGGCCACGGACAGTGCGATCCCGAACACCGTCGCCAGGCGTCCCATGTTGAGGTAGTGATGATCGCTGGCGCCGCGGTGGATGTAGGCCTGGTAGATGTCATAGGTCCACACCGTATTGAAGGCCGTGATGTTGCCGGCCATCCCCGACATGAAGCTCGCCAGCAGCGCCGTGATCCCCAGGCCCAGCATGCCGTGAGGGAAGTAGTGGCTGAGCATCATGGGGATGGAGAGATCGTAGTTGAGCGTGCCGTCGGCCTTGTGGGGCAGGACGAAGCCGCTGGCGCCGGTACGCACGCTCGAAGCGATAGCGATCATGCCCGGTACGATGACCAGGAACGGGAACAACATCTTCGGCACGGCGGCAATCAGCGGCGTGCGGCGCGCGGCCGACATCGAATGCGCGGCCATGGCGCGCTGCACGACCAGGAAATCCGTGCACCAGTAGCCGAAGGACAGCACGAAGCCGAGTCCCATGGCGACCCCGAACCACTCGACGCCCATGGGGTTCGAAGCCGGATCGCCCATCTGGCTCCAGGTGCTGGACCACGCCTGCGGCGCAAAGCCCTGCGAGGTCGCGACGTGCGTGAGGCGCGCGCTGAGACCCTGCCAGCCGCCCAGATCCTTGAGCCCGAGAAACACCAGCGGCGCGAAGCCAAACACGATGAGAAAGAACTGCAGCACCTCGTTGTAAATGGCCGACGTGAGACCCCCGAGCAGGATGTAGACCAGCACGACGGCCGCGGACAGCCACACGCTGGTGTCGAAGTCCCACCCCAGCAGCAGGTTCAGCAGCAGGCCCATGGCGTACATCGAGATGCCCGAGGAAAACACCGTCATGGTCGCGAAGGAGATCGCGTTAAGGCCGCGGGTCTTCTCGTCGAAGCGCAGCTTCAGGTACTCCGGCACCGAGCGCGCCTGTGAGCCGTAGTAGAACGGCATCATGAAGACGCCGAGAAACACCATGGCGGGAATGGCGCCCACCCAGTAGAAGTGGCTGGTGGCCATGCCGTACTTGGCGCCCGAGGCCGCCATGCCGATGACCTCCTGTGCGCCCAGGTTGGCGGACAGGAAGGCGAGCCCGGCGACCCACGCCGGGATCGAGCGACCGGAAAGAAAATAGTCCGTGCTGGTCTTCATGTAGCGCCGCAGCGTGTACCCGACGCCCAGCACGAACACGAAGTACACGCCCATGATGACCCAATCGATCTCTCTTGGATGCAAGGGGTCCCCTCGGTTGTGTGCGCCGCCTGAGCTCCCCGGCAGGCACCGGGGCACGATGCGCTAGTGTAATGCGGCGCGAAACCCGAGGCGATCCACGCCGGGGAGAACTCCCCGCACGGCGGGGACACCGGCTCCGGGTCGGGTGTGCCGAGGCGAGTGTGCGGGTGTACGCTTCAGTCCGAGCGGCCATGCGAGCGCTCGGAAAGAACCCAGCCATGAGCATATACGACCAGGATCTGGACAAGAACCCTGCCAACTACGTGGCGCTCTCGCCGGTGAGCTTTGTGGAGCGCAGCGCCGAGGTGTTCGGCGATCTGCCCGCGGTGATTCATGGGCGGCGTCGCTACAGCTGGCGTGACACGCGCGAACGTGCGGCGCGACTGGCGGCGGCACTGCGGGCCCTCGGGGTGGCGCGTGGCACCACGGTCAGCGCCATGCTCGCCAATACCCCCGAGATGATCGAGGCACACTACGCCGTGCCGGCGCTGAATGCCGTGCTGCACCCGCTCAACACGCGACTGGACGCGCCGCTGCTCGCCTGGCAGATGCAGCACTCCGAGGCGGCGGTCCTGATCACCGACCGCGAGTTCGCGCCCGTCATCGAGGTGGCGCTGCGGATCCTGCGCGATGAGCATGGCCGTGCACCCATTGTCATCGACGTGTGCGACAGCGAGTACGCGGGGGGCGGTGAACCCCTCGGTGCATACGAGTACGAAGCGCTGCTCGCGCGGCATGAGCCGCTGCGGCGGCTCGAGGGTCCGCAAGACGAATGGGACGCGATCGCCGTGTCCTACACCTCGGGCACGACCGGCAACCCCAAGGGCGTGGTCACGCACCACCGCGGAGCCTATCTCAACGCGGTGTGCAACGCCGCCACCTGGAGCATGCCGCATTTCCCGAAGTACCTGTGGACGTTGCCGATGTTCCACTGCAACGGCTGGTGCTTCCCATGGACGGTGGCGATGCTCGCCGGCACGCACGTGTGTCTGCGTAAGGTGGAGAGCCGGGCAATTCTTGAAGCCATGCGCGCGCATGGCGTGGATCACTACTGTGCCGCCCCCATCGTGCACAATCTGCTGATCAACGCGGAAGCCGCGCTGCGCGAGGGCATCACGCAGCGGGTGCGCGGCATGGTGGCGGGGGCCGCGCCGCCGGCAGCGATGATCGAGGGCATGGCGAGGATCGGTTTCGAGCTCACCCATGCGTACGGACTGACCGAGACCTACGGTCCTGCGGCGGTCGCTGCCAAGGGCGAGCAGTGGACGATGGCGAGCCTGTCGGAACAGGCGAGGCTCAACGGCCGCCAGGGCGTGCGCTACGTCCTGCAGGAGGGGATGACGGTGCTCGAGCCCGAGACCATGACCGAGGTGCCCGCGGACGCGCACACGCTCGGTGAGGTCATGTTCCGCGGCAACATCGTGATGAAGGGCTACCTGAAGAATCCGGCCGCAACCGCCCAGGCCTTCGCCGGCGGCTGGTTCCACACCGGGGATCTCGCGGTGCTGGAGCCGGACCGC
>CATPBQ010000127.1 GCA_955652795.1 uncultured Steroidobacteraceae bacterium
CAGGCGGCGCTCGAGCGCGCCGCGCGCCACTGGCGCGCCGGGTTCACCGGCGCACTGGTGGGCGTGGCGGGCAGCAACGGCAAGACCACCGCCAAGGAAATGACCGCCGCGATCCTGGGGCAGACCGGCAACTGTCTCGCCACCCGCGGCAATCTCAACAACCACATCGGCGTGCCGCTGACGCTGCTGCGGCTCACGCCGGCGCATCGTTTCGCGGTGGTGGAAATGGGCGCCAATCGGGCCGGCGAAGTTGCAGCCCTCGTCAGCATCGCGCGCCCCACCATCGGCATGATCACCAATGCCGGAGCCGAGCACCTCGAGGGCTTCGGGAGCCTCGAGGCTGTGGCGCGCGCCGAGGGCGAAATGGTCGCGGGACTTACCGCCGGCGCGACCGCCGTCATCAATGCGGACGACGAGTTCGCGGGCCTGTGGCGTGCTCTCACGCCGGCGCGCGTGGTCACCTTCGGGGTGAGCAAGCCGGCGGACTTCAGCGCGACCGAGGTGCACTCCGCAGTCGGATCGGAAGGGTTCCTGACCCGGTTCCGCCTCAGCGCCCCGGCGGGCAGCGCTGCGATTCGACTCGCCGTGGGCGGCGCCCACAACGTTGCCAACGCGCTGGCCGCCGCCGCCGCCGCGGCGAGCGCCGGCGCCGGCCTCGAGCACATCGCCGCGGGTCTTGCCGCGGTGCGCGCGGTTCCCGGCCGGCTGCAGTTCAAGCAGGGTGCAAGCGGCGCCTGGCTCATCGACGACTCCTACAACGCCAATCCCAGCTCGGTGCGTGCCGCCATCGAAGTGCTCAGCTCACTGGCGGGCCGCAAGTGGCTGGTGCTGGGCGATATGGCCGAGCTGGGCGAGTTCGCTCACCAGGCGCACAGCGCGATCGGCGAATTTGCGCGTGCGCACGGCGTCGAACGCCTGTATGCAACCGGCTCGCTCGCGGTGCGCGCGGTCGACAGCTTCGGCGCGGGCGCGCAGTGGTTTACCGACGCCGCCGCCCTCACCGCGGCGCTCACCGCGGCGCTCGGCGAGGCCGGAGCGGACGTGCGGCTGCTCATCAAGGGCTCGCGCGTGAACCGCCTCGAGCGCGTGGTCGACGCGCTCGCGGCTGACCCCACTGCCCAGACAGGCGGGCATTGAGTGCTCTACTGGATCACACAACAATTCACCGGCCGCATCATCGGCCTGCACGTCTTTTCGTACCTGACGTTCCGCGCGATCCTCGCCACCTCCTCCGCGCTGGGATTGTCGTTGCTGGTGGGACCACCCTTGATCTCGCGCCTGTCGCGCTACCAGATCGGGCAGGTGGTGCGCGACGACGGCCCGCCCACCCACCTGCTGAAGTCCGGCACCCCGACCATGGGCGGCACGCTGATCCTCGTGACCACGCTCGTCAGCACGCTGTTGTGGGCGGAGCTGTCGAATCGCCTGGTGTGGACGGTGCTCGGCGTCACCTTCGCTTTCGGTCTCATCGGCTTCTACGACGACTACCTGAAGCTCGTGGTGCGCAACCCCCGCGGGCTGGTGCCGCGCTGGAAGTATCTGTGGCAATCCCTGGCCGGGCTCGCCACCGCCACGACGCTCTACTACACCGCCACCGAGCCGGCGCAGACCACGCTGTTTCTGCCGTTCTTCAAGACCTTTCACGCGCCGCTCTCGGCCTTCGGTTTCATCGTGCTCGCCTACCTGATGATCGTCGGCATGAGTAATGCGGTGAATCTCACCGACGGGCTCGACGGGCTGGCGATCATGCCGGCGGCGCTGGTGACTGCGGCGCTGGGGATCTTCGCCTACGCCAGCGGCAACGCGGTGTTCGCGCACTACCTGCAGATTCCCGAGATCCGCGGCGCGGGCGAGCTGCTGATCTTCTGCGCCTCGCTCGCGGGGGCCGGCCTGGGGTTCCTGTGGTTCAACTCCTATCCCGCCCAGGTGTTCATGGGCGACGTCGGGGCGCTGGCGATCGGCGCCGCCATCGGCGTGCTGGCGGTGATCGTGCGCCAGGAGCTGGTGGTGCTGGTGATGGGCGGGGTGTTCGTGCTCGAGACCGCCTCGGTGATCCTGCAGGTCGCCTCCTTCAAGCTGACGGGCCGGCGCATTTTCAAGATGGCGCCGATCCACCACCACTTCGAACTCAAGGGCTGGGCGGAGCCGAAGGTGATCGTGCGCTTCTGGATCATCTCGCTGCTGCTGGTGCTCGCCGGGCTTGCGACGCTGAAACTGCGATGAGTGCCACCACCAACAACGCTCCGTACGCCGTGATCGTGGGCTTGGGTCGCACCGGGCTGTCGTGCGCGCGGCATCTGCTGCTTCACGGCTGGCGCCTGGCGGTGACTGATACGCGCACGGCGCCGCCGCAGCTCACCGCACTGCGCGCGCTCGATGCGGGCATTCTTGTGCGCGCCGGCGGCCTCGATGCGGGGCTGCTCGAGGGCGCGGTATGCGTGGTCGCATCGCCGGGGGTGCCGCTCGCCGGACCGTTCTTTGCCGAGGCGCGGCGCCGCGGCCTTACGATCGTGGGGGATATCGAGCTGTTCGCGCGCGCGGTCGATGCCCCGGTCGTCGGCATCACCGGCACCAACGGCAAGAGCACGGTCACCACGCTCGTGGCACGCATGGCGCAGCGCGCCGGAGTGCGTGTGCGCGCCGGCGGAAACCTGGGCGAACCGGCGCTCGATCTGCTCGGCCCCGGGACCGAGCTGTACGTGCTGGAGCTCTCGAGCTTTCAGCTCGAGACCACGACCACCCTCTGCTGTCGCGCCGCCACGGTGCTGAACGTCAGCCCCGATCACCTCGACCGCTACGCGACGGTGGCGAGTTATGCCGCCGCCAAGGCGCATATTTTCGCCCGCTGCGACACCGCGGTGATCAATCTGGATGATCCGCTGGTGATGGCCATGCCGCGCGCGGCGCCGCGCACCCTGAGCTTTTCGCTGCGCGCCGCCATCGGCGCCGACTACGCAGTGGCGATGCGCGAGCGCGAATGGTGGCTGACGCGGGCCGGAGCGCCCCTCATGCCGGTGTCGGCCATGAAGGTCAAGGGACTTCACAATGCCGCCAACGCTCTCGCGTCGTTGGCGTTGGGCGAGGCGCTCTCGCTCCCTCTGCCGGCGATGCTGCAAGAGCTCGCCGCATTTGCGGGGCTGCCGCACCGCGCGCAGTGGGTGGCCGACGTGCGCGGCGTCACCTACATCGATGACTCCAAGGGGACCAACGTCGGCGCCACGCTCGCCGCGGTCGCCGGTATGCCGGGCCCGCTGGTGATGATCGCCGGTGGCGACGGCAAGAATCAGGACTTCGCACCGCTCGCGGCGGCATTTCGCGGCAAGGTGCGCCATGCGGTGCTCATCGGGCGCGACGCGGCTCTCATCGAGCGTGCGCTCGCGGGCGTGTGCACGCTCGAAACCTGCGCGACGCTGCCGGCGGCGGTGCGGGCGGCCGCGCGCGCCGCGCTCCCCGGCGACACGGTGCTGCTGTCGCCGGCGTGCGCGAGCCTCGATATGTTCCGCGACTACAGCCATCGCGGCGCGGTGTTCACGCAAGCGGTGCAGGAGCTCGCGGCATGAGCGCTCCTGAGCATTCCGCGCTGCTGGGATTCGCGCGTTCCAGCGCCCGCAACGGCGGCGTGCACCTCGATCCGGTGACCATCGCGCTCACTCTCGGCATCGTGCTGCTCGGGCTCGTGATGGTGACCTCCGCCTCGGTGTCGATCGCCAGCCAGGACACCGGTCAGCCGTTCTACTACCTCGAGCGCCAGCTGCTGCTGACGCTCATCGGCGCCGCGTGTGCCGCGCTGGTGTTCTCGATTCCCACCCCGCTGCTCGAGCGCGCCAGCGTGCCGGTGCTGGCGGTCGCGATCGGCCTGCTGCTGATCGTGCTCATTCCCGGTCTCGGGCACGCGGTCAACGGCAGCCGCCGCTGGCTGCGGTTCGCCGGGGTCAACTTCCAGGTATCGGAACTGGCGCGCGTGCTGGTGCTGGTGTACATCGCCAGTTACGCCGTGCGCCGCGAGACGCAGCTGCGCGAGTCCCTGGCCGGACTCGGCAAGCCGCTGGGGCTGCTGTGCTGTGTGAGCGCGCTGCTGCTGCTCGAGCCCGACTTCGGCGCGGCGACTGTGCTGTTCGCCACCGGCTTTGCCCTGTTGTTCCTGGCCGGCGCCCGGCTGCGCTACGTGATCGCCATGACCGCGATCGCGGCGGGGGGCTTTGCAGTGCTGGCGGTCAGCGCCAGCTATCGGCTGCGCCGACTGACCGCGTTTCTCGATCCGTGGGCGGACCCGTACAACAGCGGCTTCCAGCTGACCCAGTCGCTGATCGCCATCGGCCGCGGCCAGTGGCTGGGCGTGGGACTCGGCGACAGTGTGCAGAAGCTGTTCTATCTGCCGGAAGCGCACACCGACTTCCTGTTCGCGGTGCTGGCCGAGGAGCTGGGGCTGCTCGGCGTGGTGTTGACGCTGGCCCTGTTCCTGGGTCTCGTGTGGCGCAGCTTCCACATCGCGCGACTCGCCTCGCAAGCCGGACTCAAGTTCCAAAGCCTTCTTGCGGCGGGCTTTGGCCTGTGGGTCGGCATCCAGGCCTTCATCAACATCGGCGTCAACATGGGCGTGTTGCCGACC
>CATPBQ010000128.1 GCA_955652795.1 uncultured Steroidobacteraceae bacterium
CTTGCCGACCACGCGCGAGCTGTGCTCGTCGCCATGCACGATCGCCTCCAGCGCCTCGGCGGCGCCGCGTTTGAGTGCGTGCACGCGCACCACATCGCCGCGGCGCACGTACGCGAGCAGCGAGCCGATGGTGACGGTCTGCGGGGAGATGGCGATGTCGATGCTGCTGCTCTCGACCAGCTCGGTATACGAGGGCTTGTTGATGAGGGCGATCACCTTGTGCGCGCCCAGGCGCTTGGCGAGCATCGCCGACAGGATGTTGGCTTCTTCCGAGTTGGTCAGCGCCGCAAACACATCGGCGCTGTCGATGTTCTCCTCGATCAGCAGCTCTTCGTCCGCGGCATCGCCATGCAGCACGATGGCGTTTTCCAGCAGCTCGGCGATCCGGCGTGCCTGGCGCGCATCGCGCTCGATGAGCTTCACCTGGTTGTGCGGCTCGAGTGTTTTGGCGAGCCGAAAGCCGATGTTGCCGCCGCCGGCGATGACGATGCGCCGCGCCGGGTCATCGGCGTGGCGCAATTCGCTCATGACGCGACGGATGTCGTTGCGCGCGGCCAGGAAGAATATCTCGTCACCCTCCGCCACGACCGTGTCCCCCTCGGGCGGGACGCTGCGGCCGTCGCGGTAGATCGCCACCACGCGCACCTCCACCTTGGGCAGGTGGCGCGCCAGTTCGCGCAGGCTCTGACCGACCAGCAGCCCGTCGCGCTGCGCGCGCACCCCGACCAGGCGTACCTTGCCGTCGGCGAAATCCAGTACCTGCAGCGCGCCGGGATGATAGATGAGACGCTCGACGTATTCGGTCACCAGCTGCTCGGGGTTGATGAACACGTCGACCGAGAGTCCCTCGGCGCCGAACAGCGCCGCGCGGCTGGTGTAATCGGCCGCGCGGATGCGCGCGATCTTGGTCGGGGTGCGAAACAGCGTGAACGCCACTTCGCAGGCCATCATGTTGACCTCATCGCTCGAGGTGAGCGCGACGATGATGTCCGCCTCGGCGGCGCCCGCCGTCTCGAGCACCGTGGGGTGGGCGGCGTTGCCGGCGACGGTACGCACATCCAGGCGGTCCTGCAGATCGCGCAGCACGTCCTCGTTCACGTCCACCACCGTGACCTCGTTGGCCTCCTCGCGCGACAGGTGCTCAGCGGCGCTGCGACCCACCTGACCGGCACCCAGGATGAGGATTTTCATGGTGACCTACAGCGGCTCGAGATTCGCGTACTGCACCATCAGCCATTTCGTGCCCTGGCGCTCGAAGCTCACCTGCACGCGCGCGTGCGCACCGTTCCCCTCGACGTTGAGGATCACGCCCTCGCCGAACTTGCCGTGGCGCACGCGCGCCCCAAGCCGCACGCCGCCCACCGCCGGCTCCTCGAAGCGAAAGCGCCCCACCGCTACCGGTCGCGACACCTGCACGCGCGGGCGCACCTCCTCGAGCAGCGCCTCGGGGATCTCCCGCACAAAGCGCGACGCCTGGCCGTAGCTGTCCACGCCGTGCAGACGCCGCTGCTCGGCCCAGGTCAGATACAGCTGCTGCATGGCGCGCGTCATGCCGACGTAACACAGCCGGCGCTCTTCCTCCAGGCCCTCGAGGTCGGTGAGCGAGCGTTGATGCGGGAACAGCCCTTCTTCCATGCCGCACAGGAACACCACCGGGAACTCCAGCCCCTTGGCGGTGTGCAGCGTCATCATCTGCACGCAGTCCTCCCACTCGTCCGCCTGGCCTTCGCCGGACTCGAGCGCGGCGTGGGCGAGGAACGCCTCGAGGGCCGGCAGCTCCACGGCCTCGGGCGTGAAGCCGCGCGCGGCGCTCACCAGCTCATCGAGGTTCTCCACGCGCGCCTCGCCGCGCTCGGCCTTTTCGCGGCGGTAATGCTCGATGAGACCGCTCGCTTTCAACACCTGGTCCACCTGCTCGTGCAGCGCGAGGCTGCGGCTCTCTGCGGCGAGGCGTTCGATGAGCGCCAGGAAGCCGTGGATGGCGCTGCCGGCCTTGGCGGCGAGGGCGCCGCCCGCGCCACCGCAGGCCGCGGCCGCCTCCCACAGCGAGCAGCCGGCTCCCTTGGCGTACTCGCGCAGCACGTCGAGGCTCTTCGCGCCCACGCCGCGGGTCGGCAGGTTCACCACGCGCTCGAAGGAGGCATCATCGTTGCGGTTGGAAATGAGCCGCAGGTAGGCGAGCGCGTCCTTGATTTCCGCGCGCTCGAAGAACCGCAGGCCCCCGTACACGCGGTACGGCATGCGCGCCGACAGAAACGCCTCTTCGAACACGCGCGACTGTGCATTGGAGCGGTAGAGGATGGCGATCTCGCGCCGCAGCCCCCCGCCCGCCACCCGCTCACGGATGCGATGCGTGACGAACTCGGCCTCGTCGCGCTCGTTGAAGGCGGTGTAGAGGCGGATCGGCTCGCCGCGCGCGCCGCTGGTCCACAGTTTCTTGCCGAGGCGGCTGGCGTTGTGGGCGATCAGGCCGTTGGCGGCTTCGAGAATGGTCGCGGTGGAGCGGTAGTTCTGCTCGAGCCGGAAAAGCTTCGCCTGCGGGTAATCGCGGCGGAACTGCTGCAGGTTCTCGACCTGTGCGCCTCGCCAGCGGTATATGGA
>CATPBQ010000129.1 GCA_955652795.1 uncultured Steroidobacteraceae bacterium
CCATGGGACCGTGGCGCAACTCCGCGGCACTCACCGCTTCCGCATGCAGGCCGCAGGTCTCCTTGAGCTTGAGCGCCGCCTCCTGCGCGATCGCCAGCCCCAGGCCGCGTCCGATGACGTACAGGTTGTTCGCCGTCGTGAGATGTGTGACCGCTGCGCTCCAGTCGAGTTGCCACGCACGCGCGAGCAGCTCCGGCGCCCGCTGCAGGGCCGCCGCCAGCTGCGCATCGCGCGTCCAGCTCGTGACCAGGTGCACGATCGCGGCGAGCGAGGCGATGTAGGACTTGGTCGCCGCGACACTGCGTTCGGTCCCGGCGCACAAGGGAATCAGGTCGTCAGCGAGCCGCGCGAGCGGTGAGTCTTCCGCATTCACCAGCGCCACGATGTGCGCGCCGGCCGCGCGCGCACTGCTCACCGATGCCAGAAGGTCGGGGCTGGCCCCCGACTGCGAGATCGCCAGCACCATCGCCCCGGCCAGATCAGGCTGCGCGTCGTAGACGGAGCTCACCGAGGGTGCCGCCGAGGAGGTGAGCAACCCTAAGCGCGTTTCGATGAGGTAGCGGGCAAAGGTGGCGGCGTGATCGGAGCTGCCGCGCGCGCAGGTGACGACGGCGCGGGGAGGCGCCTGTCGCAGCCGTTCGGCGAGTCGCGCGACGCGCGCCGCGTTGGCCTGCAGCTGTTCGCGCACCGCCTCGGGCGCCTGGGCCGCCTCGCGATACATGCTCGTGCTCGCCGGCGTCGCGTTCACGAGGAGACGCTGAGCTCGGCGACGAAATCGTAGATGTCGCCGCGAAAATAGGACTGAGTGAACTCCGCGGCGCGGCCGTCGTCGAGAAATCCAACGCGCTCGACCAGCAGGCCCGCGTCACGCTCCTTGGCCTGCAGCAGTTTCGCCTGCTCGGCGCTGAACAGCACCGCACGCAATCGCTGCAGCGCGCGCACCGGCCGATTGCCGGCGCGCTCGAGAGCCACATACAGCGATGACTCGACCGCCTCGACCGAGGGCAGGCAGGAGGCGAGGATGGTCGCGTATTCGAGCGCCATCGGCGCATCGTCCGCGAAGCGGATGCGGTGGAAGCGGTACACGGGCGTGCCGGGACTCGCGCGCAGCGTGAGGGCTTCCTCGGGTGTGACCGTGCCCGCGGACTTGCGCAGCCACACGCTGCGCGGGTTGCGGCCGCGTGCCCGCATGTCCTCCGAGAACGAGGTCAGCTTCGAGAAGTTCTTCTCGACGCGCGCGCGTACGAAAGTTCCCGAGCCCTGACGCCGCACCAACATGCCTTCGTTCACCAGTCCGTCGATCGCCTTGCGCACCGTGATGCGCGAAACACTGAAGTCGCCCGCGAGATCGCGCTCCGGTGGCAGCGCATCGTCGGGACCTAACACGCGCGACTCGATCGCCTGGCGCAACGCGCGCTGCAGTTGTTGGTAGAGCGGCAGGCTGCTCGTTTCGTCGAGCTTACCGACCGCCTGTGACAGCGGCGTCAAGGTGGCCCTCCAACCGGTACGACAAACGGCGTCATACTACCATTATGAGACCAGTCTGTTGCTAGCGAGATACATGGCGTATTGCAACTAATTGAAAAAAATGGATTAAGGTGTCTTCAGTGGTGATTGGTATCGACGGGTATGGAATTTAACGAGCACTGGTATTATATTGGCACGTAAGTGGTCCCAGTAGGGAATCCGCGCGGACGCTGCACAGCGGGCGATCCGATGAGGTCTCGCGGAATTGGGCCACGGTGTGAACGTGCATCGGCTAACGACAACATCGGGGTGGGTCAATCATGAGAATCGCAAGGTCGACGTTGATCGGAACGGCGGTCGCCATGGCTCTGTTCGGGCGCAATGGTGCAGTTCACGCGCAGACGAGCGGCGATCAGACGACCTCCAATCAGAATGCGCTGCAGGAAGTCGTCGTTACCGGAATCCGGGCCTCCCTCGAGCAGTCACTCGAGCAGAAGCGGGCGGCGGACTCGGTGCAGGAGGTCATCACGTCGGAAGACGTCGGCAAGATGCCCGACAAGAACATCGCCGACTCCCTGAAGCGTGTCTCGGGTGTCACGATCAGCTCGGCGGGCGCGAGCGAAGGCGGTTTTGATGAGAACGACCGCGTCAGCCTGCGCGGCACGGGACCCAGCCTCACCCAGACGCTGATCAATGGCCACAACGTCGCCTCCGGCGACTGGTTCGTGCTCAATCAGGTCACGACCGTCGGCCGCAGCGTCAGTTACACGCTGCTGCCATCCGAGTTGGTCAGCAGGGTAGTGGTGCACAAGAGCTCCGAAGCCCAGCTGGTGGAAGGCGGCGTCGCCGGGTCTGTCGATATCATCACGCGCAAGCCCCTCGACTTCAAAAATCCGTTCAGCTTCCTGGCCTCGGCGGGCGCGGTCTACGCGGATCTGCCCTCGAAGACGGATCCGCAGCTGAGCGCACTGGCGAACTTCCACGACGCCGACTCCACCTTCGGCGTGTTAGTGCAGGGCTTCTACGAGAAGCGTCATCTGCGCCGCGACGGCGTGGAGCTGCTGGGCTATGACACGATCGCTCCGGGCAGCGCCATCGCGACGGCGCACCCCGATCTGGCGAACGTCGTGTACCCGACGCTGATCGGCGCCGCGTTCTTCGAGCAGGAGCGCAAGCGCAAGGGCGGTCTCATCGACGCGCAGTGGAAGCCGAGCGACAGCGTGAACCTCGACCTCTCGGGCTTTTATTCCAAGCTCGACGGGCCGAACTTCAACCGCAACTACCTCTTGTGGAACACGCACTACATCAACTTCGGCGCGGGACAGGGGCCCGCTCCGGGCTACGTGGTCAGCAACGGCACGCTGACGCAGGCGCGCTTCACCCCAGTAGCCGGAACGAACTATGGAATCTATGACCAGATCTCGCGCCCGGACGAAAGCGCAGACTCCAACTTCATCAATCTCGATGGTAACTTCCGCATCAGTGAGCGGTTGACGCTCGTTGGCCAGGCCGGCACTTCCCGGGGCCATGGCAAGACCCCGACCCAGAACGTATCCGAGACGGCGCCCGGAACGGGCAACGGCGCCGCCTGGCAGCTGAATGGCCTCGGCACCGGCCCGAACTTCAGTCTCGGCGCGACCAACAACACGGTGCCGTTCCCGGCGGGCAATCCCAGCGCCCTGAGCTTCGGCTGGATCTTTGGCGCCCAGGACGTGGACGTCATCGACAAGGAGAACTGGGGCAAGCTCGATGCGAGCTTCGCGATGGCCGATTCGGGTGCGTGGAAGGACCTTAAGTTCGGCGCGCGCTACACCAAGCACGATCGCACCTCCGACAATGCGATCGCGCAGGGCCCGACCTTCTGCCCCGCGCCTCCGGCTCCTCAGGTCGGCGCCGGGAGCTGTCCGTCGAATTATCCCACCACCTACTCGAACTACCCGTCCAACTTCAACACCTTCGGCGGCAATATCCCGACCGGCGTCTGGTACTGGACCCCGGCGCAGCTCGCCGCCTATAACGGCCCCGGTCTCGTGCAGCGCGATCCGCTAAAGCGCGAGTACTACCAGAATCTGTTCCAGCTGCACGAGAGCGACGCCGCCGCGTACGTGCAGGCGGACTTCAAGGGCACTGGCTGGGGCGGCAATATTGGACTGCGCGCCGTGCGCACCAAGGAGGACGTGGTCACCTACACGCAGGTCGCCGCCACCACTCCCGGTGCGGTCACGACCTCG
>CATPBQ010000130.1 GCA_955652795.1 uncultured Steroidobacteraceae bacterium
GCGAGATCGGCACGTTCTTCCTCACCTTCCAGGGACAGTTCACGCGCTTCGCCAACTACGCGCCCGACAGTTACGCGGAAGGCGTATTGCGGTGAGCCGGCTGATCCGGGCCGTCATCGACACGCACGCCCTGCGCCACAACCTCAGCGTCATCCGTGCGCGCGCCGGCAGCGCCCGTGTCATGGCGGTCGTCAAGGCCAACGCCTACGGGCACGGGCTGGTGCCGACCGCTCTCGCCTTGGGGCAGGCCGATGCCTTCGCCGTAGCGCGCCTGGAAGAGGGGCTCGCGCTGCTCCACGCCGCGATTCAACTGTGAGAGCGCGATGACCGGAACCGACAATTCCTTGGCGAGCGCCTTGAGCCCGCGGGAGATTTCCGCGATTTCGGTGGCGCGGTTTTCCCGCGTGCCCGGCACGTACATGAGCTGCAGGTAATCGACTACGATGAGGCTCAAGCCGTGCTCGCGCTTGACGCGGCGCGCACGCGCGCGCAGCTCCGTGGGGTTGAGCGCCGGGGTCTCGTCGACGAAGATCTTGGCTTCCGACAGCTGGCTGGTCGCCCCGGTGATCCGCACCCAGTCGTCGTCGGAAATACGGCCGCTGCGCAGACTGTTGAGCGGTACGCCCCCGATCGAGGCCAGCATGCGGGTGATGACCTGCTCGGAGGGCATTTCCATGCTGAAGATCGCCACCGAGGCGCGGGTCCCGGGGTGTACGGCCGCGTATTCGGCCATGTTCACGGCGAGCGTGGTCTTGCCCATAGAGGGCCGTCCGGCGACGACCACCAGATCCCCGGGGCGCAAGCCGCCGGTGAGCTTGTCGAAGTCGGTGAATCCCGTCGGCAGGCCCCGCAGCTTGTCGGGATTGTTGTGCCAGTCATCGATCTGATCGATGACCCCGGGGAGCAGCTGACGCACCGCCACCGCGCCGTCACGCTTGCGGAAGCCCCATTCGGCAATATCGAAGACGCGCTGCTCGGCGCGGTCGACCAGCTCGCGCGCGGTCTCGCCGTCGTTGTTGAACACGGCGGAGGCGATGTCGGTGCCGGCGCGAATCAGCTGCCGCAGCAGCGAGCGCTCGCGCACGATGTCCGCGTAGGCGCGCACGTTGGCGGCCGTGGGGGTATCGCGCGCAACCGAGCTCAGGTAGGCAAGTCCGCCGGCCGGCTCGAGCTTGCCGGTGCGCTCCAGATGCTGGGACACCGTCACCACGTCGCAGGGTTTGCCTTCCCCGGCGAGCGTGCCGATGGCGGCGAAAATCAGCTGGTGATCGGGACGGTAGAAGTCTTCCTGCGTGATGACGTCCGCGACGTTTTCCCAGGCCACCGGATCGAGTAACAGACCGCCCAGCACCGCCTGCTCGGCCTCGACCGAATGCGGCGGTACCGGCGCGTCCAGCAGCGCGACCGAGCCCGAATCCCCGCGCGCCTTGGCGGAACCGGCCATCGCGATTTGCCTCTCGCTTAGCGCTACTCTTCCGCCACGATCGTCACGTGCAGCGGCACGTCGATGTCGGCGTGCAGGTGCAGGCTGATCACGTGCTCGCCGAGCATGCGCAATGGCCCTGCCGGCAAGCGCACTTCGCTGCGCTCGATGTTAAAGCCGTCACGCGTACAGGCCTCGGCGATGTCGCTGGTGCCGATCGAGCCGAACAGCTTCCCCTCGGTGCCCGCCTTGGCACGAATGGTGAGCTTGAACTCCTTGATGGCAGCCGCCCGCTCCTCGGCGGAGACCAGCTGCTCGCGCGCCAGGCGCTCGAGCTCGGCGCGGCGGGCCTCGAAGCGCGCAATGTTCTCGGGGGTTGCGAGGGTCGCCTTGCCCTGCGGCAGCAGAAAATTGCGGCCGTAGCCGGAGCGCACCTTCACGCGCTCGCCGATGCTGCCAAGATTGGCGACCTTCTGCAGGAGAATGACTTCCATCTGAAGTGCCCTCAGTGCTGATCGGTGTAGGGCAGCAGCGCCAGAAAGCGCGCCCGCTTGATCGCCACCGCCAGCTGGCGCTGATAGAACGATTTCGTGCCGGTGATGCGGCTCGGAACGATCTTGCCCGTCTCGCTGACATAGCCCTTCAGGGTGGCGAGATCCTTGTAGTCGATTGACTTCACGCCTTCGGCGGTGAAGCGGCAGAACTTCCTGCGACGCGAGAAGCGGCTGCCGCCGCTGCTGCCGCCGCCGCCGCCGGGTCCTCTGGACATTGCCATGGCTGTTATTCCTCGAAGCAGTTGGGTGCTGACGTGCGGGTGCCGACTCGCAGCGCGCTCAGACGCTCTCGGCTACGGAGTTGTCCTCGTCATCGGGCGGCGCACCGAGCTCGTCGCGTGCGCGGTCGCGGCGCCTTCCGCCCTCGCCTTCCTCGTCCGCGGCCTTCGCCATCGGGGAGGGATCGGTCACGGCGGCATCCATGTTCACCACCAGATGACGCAGCACGGCGTCGCTGAAGCGGAAGGAGCCGGTGAGCTCACTGAGCGTCTTCTGATCGGTCTCGATGTTCATCAGCACGTAGTGTGCCTTGTGCACCTTGGCGAGCGGATAGGCGAGCTGCCGGCGCCCCCAGTCCTCCAGGCGGTGCACGCGGCCGCCGCCGGCGGCGATCATGCCGTTGTAGCGCTCGAGCATCGCGGGCACCTGCTCGCTCTGATCCGGATGCACCAGGAAGACGATTTCGTAATGCCTCATTGTGTGCTCCTTTCGGATTAAAGCCGCCCGGATTTAAGGCTTGCCCGGTGCGGCAAGGAGATGCGTGGACTTCACCCGATGTGCCGAGCGCCCGCGCCCCTTCGGATAAAAAGGGACGCGAGCATACTGAAACGGCTTCGCCGCTGCAATGCCGGAGAACCTTGCGGTGCTTACGGATCAATGAGCGCTACGGGTACTTGTCCAGTTCGAGCCGACCGATCTGATTGCGGTGCACCTCATCGGGTCCGTCGGCGAGCCGAATCGCGCGCGCCTGCGCGTAGGCGTTCGCGAGATAGTCATCGCACAAGCCCGCGGCACCGTGTGCCTGGATCGCCCAGTCGATGACCTGGCAGGCCGCGTCTGCGGAGGCGGTCTTGATCATGGCGATCTCGGCGCGGGCCGCCTTGTTGCCCACCTTGTCCATGAGCCAGGCTGCCTTGTACACCAGGAGCCGCGCCTGATCGATGCGGATCCGCGACTCGGCGACGCGCTCGAGCGTCACCGACTGCTCGCCGATCGGGCGGCCGAAGGCGACGCGTGCCTTCACCCGCTTGCACATTTTCTCCAGCGCCCGCTCCGCCACCCCGATGAGTCGCATGGCGTGATGAATCCGCCCGGGCCCCAGCCGTCCCTGCGCGATCTCAAATCCCCGCCCCTCCCCGAGCAGCAGGTTCTGCGCCGGCACGCGCACGTCCTTGAACTCGATTTCCATGTGGCCGTGGGGCGCATCATCGAAACCAAATACCGGCAGGTGCCGCAGGATGGTGATCCCGGGGGTGTCGCGCGGCACGAGAATCATCGACTGCTGGCGGTGCTGCGGCGCGCCCGGGTCGGTCTTGCCCATGAATATGAACAGCCGGCAGCGCGCGCTGCCGGCGCCGGAGGTCCACCACTTGCGCCCGTTGATGAGGTAGGAGGCGCCATCGCGGAGGATGGAGCTCTCGATGTTGGTGGCATCGCTCGAGGCCACGCGCGGCTCGGTCATTGCAAACGCGGAACGAATCGCACCGTTGAGCAGCGGCTCGAGCCACTGCTGCTTCTGGGCTGGGGTGCCGTAGCGTTCGAGCGTCTCCATGTTGCCGGTGTCGGGGGCCGAGCAATTGAACACCTCGGACGACCAGCGCACGCGGCCCATCATCTCGCACAGTGGTGCATATTCGAGATTGCTCAGTCCCGCGCCATGGTGCGAGTCCGGCAGGAACAGGTTCCACAACTGAGCTGCCCGCGCCTTGTGCTGCAGCTCCTCGAGCAGCGGGGGTTCCTCCCAGCGATTGCCTTCCCCGAGCTGCGCATTGAAGCGCTCCTCGTTCGGATAGATGTGCTCATCCATGAACGCGCCGAGGCGCTGCAGGTAGTCTCTGGTCTTGGCGCTGAATTCGAAATCCACGGTCTGACTCCTGCGCTGGGTGCGCGCGCCCAGGGCGCGCGCTTTAGTGCGCTTGCCTCTGGCGCACGGCCTCATAGAGCAGCATACCCGCGGCCACTGAGACGTTGAGACTCTCGACCGCGCCGAGCTGCGGCAACCTGACCAGAAAATCGCAGTTCTGCTGCGTCAGATGCCTCAAGCCCGTTCCTTCAGCCCCGAGCACCAGCACCACCGGTCCTTTGAGGTCCGCCTGGTCCGCGC
>CATPBQ010000131.1 GCA_955652795.1 uncultured Steroidobacteraceae bacterium
CATGGACCTCATCAGCGTCGCCCAGGTCACCGCGAAACTCGACGAGTTGCTAGGATCACGCCCATGAAAGACATCCTCGTTCCCATCTCTCCGGGCGAGCTGCTCGACAAGATCACCATCCTCAGGATCAAGCAGGTGCGCATCCTCGATGCCGCCAAGCTCGCCAACGTGAAGCTGGAACTTGCGCTGCTGGAGCAGACCTGGCGGGACTGCGGCTGCAGCGCGCAGGACGTCGCGCTCGATGAGCGCGCGTTGCAGAACGTCAACGAGCGCCTGTGGGACATCGAGGATCGCATCCGGGACAAGGAAGCCAAACAGAGCTTCGATCGGGATTTCATCGAGCTGGCGCGCGCGGTGTACCTGTCCAATGACGAGCGCGCGGCGATCAAGAAGCGCATCAATCTGCAGCTGGGATCGCGGCTGAGCGAAGAGAAGTCGTACAAGCAGTATCGGTAGGCGCGCGGTTGCTGAAGTGCAGATACACAAGTCATTGTTGGTGACGACCCTGAGCTTCGTCAGCCTGGCGTGGGTCTCGCGCGCCGGCGTCGCGCAGCACCAATCGCCCGGCCTCTACGGCGATCTCACCTGGCGGATGATCGGGCCGTTGCGCGGCGGGCGCACCCGCGCCGTAGCCGGGGTGCCATCGCAGGTGAACGTCTTTTACGTGGGCGCCGCCGACGGCGGCGTTTGGAAAACCGACGACGCCGGCCGCACCTGGCAGCCCATCTTCGACTACGAGCCGACGCAATCGATCGGGGCGATCGCAGTGGCGCCTTCAGATTCCAACATCATCTACGTGGGAAGCGGCGAGGGGCTGCATCGACCGGACCTGTCGGTCGGCAACGGAATCTATCGTTCCACGGATGGCGGGCGCAGCTGGTCACATCGCGGCCTGACCGACGGGCAGCAGATTGCGGAGCTGGCGGTTGACCCCCGTGATCCCAATCGCCTGTTCGCCGCGGTTCTCGGCCACCCCTATGGCCCGAACTCCGAACGCGGCATCTATCGTTCAGCGGACGCAGGAGTCACCTGGGAACGGGTTCTGTACCGCGATGAAGACACCGGCGGTTCCGCGGTCGCCCTCGATCCGCTTCACCCGCAGGTCGTGTTTGCGGCGCTCTGGCAGACGCGTCTCGGCCCCTGGGAGGACAAGAACGAGTTTCAGGGCACCGCAGGGGGCCTGTTCAAGTCGACCGACGGCGGGACGACCTGGAGGCGCCTCACTACCGGGCTGCCGGCGAACCTGTCGCAGATCAACATTGCGATCGCACCGAGCGCGCCCATGCGCCTGTATGCCACGGTGGGCACTGACGAGCCCGGTGACTACTCCTCGGCGGCGGGACTCGGCGTCTTTCGCTCCGACGATGCCGGCGAGAGCTGGAGCCGGATCACCTCCGACCCCCGGCCTGCGCTGCGCATCGGCGGCGGCGATCTGCCCGCCGTACGCGTCGATCCCTCGAACCCTGAGGTGGTGTACAGCGCGGCCATCGTGACCATGAAGTCCAGCGATGGCGGCAGGACCTGGCGCTCGTTGCGAGGCGCACCGGGCGGCGATGACTACCAGAACCTGTGGATCAACCCGAACGATCCCCGCATCATTGCCCTGGTCGGAGACCAGGGCGCGATCGTAACCGTGAATGGCGGTCGGACCTGGAGCTCGTGGTACAACCAGCCGACCGCGCAGCTCTTCCACGTGAGCGTCGCGCCTACTTTTCCGTATCGCGTGTGCGCCGCTCAACAGGAGAGTGGCTCGGTGTGCATCGCCGGCCGCGGCAACGACGGCAGTGTCACTGAGCGCGACTGGCATCCGGTGGGGGCCATCGAGTACGGCTACGTTGCCCCGGATCCGCTCGACCCCGACGTGATCTATGGTGCCGGCCGCAATGAAGTCTCCAAGTTCCACTGGTCGACCGGGCAAGTGCAAAACGTAACACCGATTCCGGTGCTAGGCCCCGACGTGCGTGTCGATCGCACTGCGCCGCTATTATTCTCGCCGCTCGACCCGCACACGCTCTACTACGGCGCTAACCGGCTCTACAAGACGAGTGACGGGGGAGCGACATGGCAGGCGATCAGCCCCGACCTCGCGCGGCCGTCGAGCGCAGTTCCCGCGAGCGTCGGCGCGCTGCACCCGCCGGGAGCGGAGCGCCAGCGCGGTGTCATCTACGCGCTGGGAGTCTCCCCGCGCAGCATCGACACGCTGTGGGCCGGCACCGATGACGGGCTCCTCTGGGTGAGCGCGGATGGCGGGGGACAGTGGTCAAACGTCACGCCGGCGGCGGTTACGGCCTGGAGCAAGGTCACGCAGATCGAGGCGTCTCACTTCGATGCAGATACTGCGTATGTGTCGGTGAGCCGCATGCGCATCGACGATCTGCGCCCTTACATTTACCGGACCTACGACCGGGGCAAGACCTGGCAGTCGATTGCCGGCGGCCTGCCGCCGGACGCCCCTGTGAATGCCGTCCGTGAGGATCCACAGCGCAAGGGACTGCTGTTCGCGGCGACCGAGAGCGCCGTGTGGACGTCCTGCGATGACGGGGAGCACTGGGACTCGCTGCAGTTGAATCTCCCGCACACCTCGATGCGGGACCTGTGGATCCACGATGACGACCTGATCGTGGCGACCCACGGCCGCTCGATCTGGATTCTCGACGACATCTCGCGGCTGCGGCAACTCACGAGCGCCGCCCCGATGCACGATGTCGTACTCTTTCGTCCCGCCGGCGCCTACCGCGTGCAACGCAGCACCTGGCCCGACACGCCGCTTCCGCCGGACGAGCCGCTGGCCGAAAATCCCCCCGCGGGCGCCGTCATCGATTTCTTTCTGCCGCACGACGCCAAGCGCCCGGTGATGCTCGAGGTGCTCGACAGCCGCGACGGCCTCGTGCGCCGCTTCAGAAGCGACGATCCTCCCGAGCCGAGCGCGGAGCAACTCGCCCGCGAACTCATTCCGCAGTATTGGATCAAACCGCCCCGCGTCTTGCCGGCGCAAGGCGGCATGCACCGCTGGGTATGGGACCTTCGCTACGCGGCTCCCTTCGCCAGCACGCGCGGCTACCCGATATCCGCGGTACCGCATGCGACGCCACAGGGGCCGGAAGGTCCGCTCGCGCTGCCCGGACGTTACCTCGTACGCCTGACAGTCGAGGGTCACCGCTTCGAGGTGCCGCTGACTGTGAAGGTGGATCCTCGCGTACGGCTTCCCACCGGCGCTCTCGAGGATCAATTGCGCCTCGCCACGCAGTTAGCCGGGCTGCTGAGCGAGAGCTCTCGGGCACTGCTCGCGGCCAAATCCGAACAGGCGCAGCTGCAGGCTCTCGCGCCGGCAGGGGCGACGGCCGAAGCGGTTCGCGCCTACCAGGCGCGGCTGGCAGAGCTGTTAGGTTCGACCGACAAGAAGGAGGACAAGGAGCAGGAACAGAGCGCGCCGAAGAAACTCCTGCCTGAGGTGCAGGGCGACATCGCCACTCTCTATACCGAAGTCACGCGCGGCGATGCGGCACCCACCGTCGCGCAGCTGAGCGCCACTGACACGGCACAGCATGCGCTCACGGGCCTCCTGAGTAGCTGGCGGCGGCTGCAGGCCGATCTTCCGGCACTCAACGCACGTCTGCGGGCGGCGGGACTCGCTCCGATCCGCGCAGACCTCCCGCCACCGAGGGACCTCAACGTGGCGGATAAGGACTGAGCGCAGATCTCGGGAGGGCTTCGGCACCGAGCGAGGGCGCGCGCCGGCTCGCTCTGCGGCAAGGCCACGCGCGAAAGACGTTCGCGCAGCCAGGCGTCAAACCCGCACGACAACCCACGAGGGTCCGGCACCCCGCACTCCGGACCAAACGCAGTGCTCTTATGCCTCAGATCCCCGACCACGCCACGTCTGTGGCACGCGGCCGGCAGTGCATCGTACCGAGAGGGCTAATCGAAGATGCGGAGCGAGCGTCTTTCGCGCGCGGCTCGTCATGATATCGAGCCGCGCGCCGACGCGTCAGCGCCGCAACGTGTACTCCGCGCCGCAGTAGGGACATTTCGCCCAGCCGGTCTCCTCGATCGGCAGATATACGCGCGGATGCGAGTTCCACAGGTACATCTGCGGCATCGGGCAGCACAGCGGCAGATCCTCGGCGCTGACTTGGTACTGGTTCTGCGCGTTGGGTTCAATGAGCGGTTTGGCCGTAGCGACCATGGGCGAGATTTCTTCCGATCCGCAGATGAGGGTGCCGATTATACCTGCGCGCCCGCAGGCTCAGCGGCCATCGCCGCGTTCCACAGCTGTATCACGGCGGCACGCGTGTCGCTGAAGTCCGCCGCCGGCACGATGGGCGCGGCACCGTCGAGGGACAGGTGATGGGTGGCGGCGCGGTAGGCCCGATAGGCCTGGGTGAGCAGGTCCACGCTTGCCTGCGGCACCAGGTTCGCGGAGGCCACGGACTCCAGCTGGCGGATGGTGTCGGAGAACATCGCCACCGGCGGGTACTCGCGCGCCCACAGCAGCGCCCAGTACTGAGCGAGGAACTCGATATCGGCGATCCCGCCCGGGTCCTGCTTGATGTCGAACCGCAGCGCATCGCCCCCGGAGAGCTCCTTGCGCATGCGCTCGCGCATGTTGCGCACCTCCTCGCGCAGCTTGTCACGGCGCACGTGCTGGCACAGTACCTCGAGTCGCACCCGCTCGAAGCGCGCGCGCAGCTCGGGTGAGCCCGCCACCGCGCGGGCGTGCAGCAGCGCCTGGTGCTCCCAGGTCCACGCTTCCTGGCGCTGGTAGTCCGCAAACGCCTCGATGTTGGTGACCAGCAGACCGCCCTTGCCGCTCGGGCGCAGGCGCACGTCGACCTCGTAGAGCCGACCGGCGGCGGAGTGCATGGTCAGGAGGTGCACGATGCGTTGCGCGAGCCGCACGAAGAACAACTGGTTGTCGATGGGACGCGCGCCGCTGGTCTCCTGCCGCTCGCCGTGCGAGTCGTGCAGGAACACGAGGTCCAGATCGGAACCGTAGCCGAGCTCCATGCCGCCGAGCTTGCCGTAGCCCACCGCACAGATGCTCACCGGACGCAGGCCCGCGCCGTCAGTGCACATCGGAACTCCGAACTGCGCGGTGATCTGCCGCCATCCCAGCTGCATGGCGCGCTCGACGATGAGTTCGGCGATATCGGTGAGCCGGTCGCTCACCTGCATCAGCGGCAGCACGCCGGTGAGATCCGCGACCGCGACGCGAAACAGGGCCGCGCGCTGGAACTGCCGCAGGGCCTCCACCTGCTGCTCGGGATCGTCCGCGCGCAGCTGTTCCATCCTGGATTCGAGCTCGCGAGCGAAGCCCGCACGGGTCGGCGGCTGCGACAGCAGCCGCTCATCGATCAGCTCATCCAGCAGCAGCGGATGCGCGGCGATCTGCGCCGCGAGGAAATCGCCGTGACGGCACAGCTGCACCAGACGCGCGCGCGCCGCGCCGTTCTCTCGCAGCAGCGCGAAGTACGCCGAGCGCTTGCCGGTCGCCTCGACGATGGCGAGGATCCGTCGCAGCACGGGCACCTGGGCGCTGCTGTGCGCCACGTCTGCCAGCAGCGCCGGCAGCAGCGCCTGCAGGCGCTTGCGCCCGGGCTCATCGAGCTTGCGCACCAGGCCCGAGGCGCGCAGCTCCAGCAGCAGGCGAGCGACTTCCGTGCTGTCGCTGAAGCCGGCGCGTGTCAGTGCCTCCACCAGCGCCGCGGTTTCCGCCTGGCTGTCCCAGAACCTTCCCAGATCGATGCGCACGGCGGCGTGATCGGGCTCAGCCCCGCCCTGCACTACCAGGCGAAAGTGCCGGCTGACCCGTGCGCGGTGCTCATTGAGTTCCTGCGTGAGCGAGAGCCAGTCGCGTGCGCCCATGGCGAGTGCAATGCGCTCGCGCGCGAGCGGCTCCGCCGGCAGCCGATGGACCTGCGCGTCGGCGAGCATCTGCAGGCGGTTCTCGAGCCGGCGCAGATGGACATAGGCCGCCCGCAGTTCGCTGGCGGCCTCCGGCGGCAGCAGGTGCGACTCCCCGAGGCACGCCAGGGCGGCGAGGAGCGAGGAGGTCTGCAGGCGCTGATCGCGGCCGCCGCGGGTAAGCTGCAGCGCCTGCACGATGAATTCGATTTCGCGGATCCCGCCCGGACCGAGCTTCACGTGATCGGCGAGCTCGCGCCGCTGCA
>CATPBQ010000132.1 GCA_955652795.1 uncultured Steroidobacteraceae bacterium
GATTAGTACCGACGGCCAGCTCGATGGTGTCCTCGGTCCCCAGAATGCGCTGCAGCTCGAGCACCCCCTTGCGGGGCACGATGACCTGATGATTCGTCTTGGCCTTTCCGGAGAGCTCCATCTCGCACAGCGCGAGCCGATGCCCGTCGGTCGCCACCGCACGCAGCGCCTTGCCGTCGGTCTCGAGCAGCAGGCCGTTGAGGTAGTAACGCACATCCTGCTGAGCCATCGAGAAGTGCGTCTTGTCGATCAGGCGCCGGAACTCGCCCTGCGCCACGCTGAGTGTCTGCTGTGCATTGATTTCCTCGACCAGCGGGAATTCCGCGGCGGGCAGACTCGACAGGGTGAAGCGGCTGCGCCCCGCGCGCACCGATACACGCTCACCTTCGGTACTCACCGTGACGCTCGTCTTCTCCGGCAGCGAGCGGAAAATATCGAGCAGCTTGCGGCCCGGCACCGTGATGTCGCCCGGCTGCTGCACGCTCACCGCGCAGCTCGCCACGAGTTCCACCTCCAGATCGGTTCCCGTCACGCTCAGGCGATTGTCCCGCGCAGCCAGCAGCACATTGGCCAGCACCGGCATGGTCTGGCGGCGCTCGACGACACCGATGACACTCTGGAGCGGTGCGAGCAGGTCTTCGCGGGTGGCGGTCAGCTTCATGGGAATTTGACTCTCTCTAGTAAGATCTTATTTGCTGGAAGTCTCTTATTGTTAAGACTATAGAGCCTGTGGATCACGGGCATAAAAAAACTTTCCGCGCCCGCTCAGCCTGTTGCCTTCCATTTCCCGCAGCACAAGTACCAGGACGAACCGACCAACAGCTGTGTGCGACCTGTTCGTAACTTTATCCTCACACTCACCCACAGCAAGTCCACAGGGCAGTGCACATCAACCCGCCAGGGTTCTCAACAGGTTTGAGTAGTCTTCCTTGATGCGCTGTTCGGTGTTGCGCAGCTCCCTGATGCGCTTGCAGGCGTGCAGCACGGTGGTGTGGTCGCGGCCACCGAACGCATCGCCGATCTCCGGCAGGCTGTGGCTGGTGAGCTCCTTGGCGAGTGCCATCGCCACCTGCCGCGGCCGTGCCACCGAGCGGCTGCGGCGCTTGGACAGCAGGTCCGCCATGCGCACCTTGTAGTAGTCCGCCACGGTCTTCTGGATGTTTTCGACGGTGACGAGTTTCGCCTGCAGCGACAGCAGGTCGCGCAGCGCTTCCTTGGTGAATTCCAGCGTGATCGCGCGTCCCGTGAAGCGCGAGTTCGCGATCACCCGCCGCAGCGCGCCCTCCAGCTCGCGCACGTTGGAGCGGATGCGCTTGGCAATGAAAAACGCCACTTCCTCGGGCAAGGCCACGCCCGTGGCCTGCGCCTTGGTCATGAGGATCGCCACGCAGGTCTCGAGCTCCGGGGGCTCGATCGCCACCGTGAGGCCCCAGCCGAAGCGTGATTTCAGGCGCTCCTCCAGGCCCTCGACCTCCTTCGGATAGCGATCGCAGGTGAGGATCACCTGGTGCTGTCCCTCCAGCAGCTCGTTGAAGGTGTGGAAGAACTCTTCCTGCGAGCGCTCCTTGCCGGCGAAGAACTGGATGTCGTCGATCAGCAGCGCATCCAGTGAACGGTAGGCGGTCTTGAACTCGTTCATCGAGTTGTGTTGCAGGGCGCGCACCATGTCGCCCACGAAGCGCTCCGAGTGCACGTACGCAATGCGCGCTTCCGCGTCGCGGTGCTTGATCAGGTGCGCGACGGCGTGCATCAGGTGCGTCTTGCCGAGGCCGACGCCGCCGTAGATGAACAGCGGGTTGTAGGCGCGGCCGGGATTTTCCGCCACCTGCGCGGCCGCCGCCTTGGCCAGCTGGTTGCTCTTGCCTTCGACGAAGGTGGTGAAGGAGAAGTCGGGATTGAGCCGCGCGCCGACCACCAGCCCCTCGGCGCGCCGCACGCGCCCGGGCAGCGTGGCGGGGACGGCGCGCACGACGGCGTTGCGCGAGCCGATTTCCACGGTCACGATGGGCACGTCTCCGGTGCTCTCATCGCGCAGCAGCTCACCGATGCGTGGCAGCAGGTTCGCGTTGATCCAGTCGACCACGAAGCGGTTGGGCGCCAGCAGCTTGAGCGCGCCGTGGCCCTCCATGGCCTGCAACGGCCGCACCCACGTATTGAACTGCTGCTCGGGAAGCTCCGTCTCTAACGCGCCCATGCAGCGAGTCCAAAGCGACGCTTCCACGCGCGTTGCCTCCGCGGCGTTTCTGGTGAACGATCAGGAAAGGGCTGCGGAGTCTATACCGATCGCGCCGCGTGCTGAAGGTTTTCGAAAGCTTCAGCGTATTGACACCTTGACGCTCAACGGCTTAGCCTTGCCGCCCTTTTTTGAGAGCCGCGTCGTCCCACGGAGCCCACGGCATGAAGCGTACCTATCAACCAAGCAAAGTGCGCCGCAAGCGCACCCACGGGTTCCGTGCGCGCATGGCCACCAAGGGTGGCCGCAGGGTGCTCGCGCGGCGGCGCGCCAAGGGCCGGCGCAAGCTGATACCCTAGGCCCACGGGTCGCGCGCACTGCGACAGCGCCTGCGTAACCCATCCTTAAAGGTCTCTTCAAGGGCTCGATGCCAGGGCGGCTCACTCTGCCGGCGCGACTTCGTCTGCGGCGCAAGCGCGATTTCGATGCCGCCTACGCGCGCGGGCGGCGCCTGGGCGACGGATTCTTCGGGGTGACTGCGAGTGTTAACCAATCAGGCGCCCCGCGTCTGGGGCTGGCCGTGGCGGTGCGTGCAGCGGGCGGTGCGGTCGCCCGCAACCGCATCCGCCGCATCATTCGCGAGTCCTTCCGCCTGCACCAGCTTGAGATCCCCGCGGTGGACCTGGTGGTGAGTATGCGTCCGCGCGCGCGCGACGCCACCGGCCAGGCCCTGCGCGAGAGCCTCGCGGCACTGTGGAAGAAGGTCGGCGAGCAATGCGCCACGTCGCAGCCCTCCTGATCCGCCTGTATCAATGGACCGTCAGTCCGCTGTTGGGGCCGGCGTGCCGCTTTTATCCCTCCTGCTCGCAGTACGCGCTGCAGGCGGTGCTGCGTTTCGGGGTCTTGCGGGGCGGCTGGCTCGCGCTCGCGCGACTCGGACGCTGCCACCCGTGGCACCCGGGCGGATTCGATCCCGTGCCGCCGGCGCCCCTCGTGCGCACCCATCAGGCTCATGACCAATAACCTCCCTCGCTTCAGCCCGCGCCTGTGGCTGTGGGTCGCGCTCGCGGCGCTCGCGTTGCTCAACTACCAGACGTGGATGCACGACTACGGCCCGCCGCCGGGAGCCGTGGCGGGCTCGCCGGCGACGAACGCGGCTCCGCACGCGGCTGCGCCCGCGAGCGATCTCAGCAGCAGGGTTCCCGAGGCTCCCAGGACCGCGACACCCGCTCCCGCTCAGGGCGCTCCCGCTCAGGCCGCACCCGCCAGCGAGGCCGCGGCGGCCGCCGCCTCCATCCCGGGCGCCCCCGGCACGGAGCCTGCGAAGTCCGCAGCGGCGGCGCCGCGCGTGCGCGTGCGCACCGACGTGCTCGACCTCGATATCAGCACGCGTGGCGGCACGCTCACGCGGGTGGATCTGCTCGCC
>CATPBQ010000133.1 GCA_955652795.1 uncultured Steroidobacteraceae bacterium
CCCGCCTGCCCGGCGTGGTCGGAGAGGGCCGCCGCCTGCAGGGCCTCGAGCGAGGTGAGCTCGGTGCGCGCCTCCTCGCGCGCACCGCGCGCCTGCTCCAGGCGCTGCTCGGCCGCCAACTGCGCGGCGCGCTGCCCCTGCAGGTGCGCCTGGGCATCGGCGAGCGCCCCGGTGAGCTGCTCGCTCGCGCTGCGCGCCTGCGCTTCCTGCATCGCAAGGTGCGCGAGTTGCTCGCTCCCCTCCTGCGTGCTCAGAGTGTGCTGCTCCCCGGCCAGACGCTCCGCCTGCGCGCTCAGCTGCCGCAGCTGATTTTCCAGCTGCTCGATGCGCGCCCGCTCGACCTGCGCGGTCTGATCCGCGGCGCTCACCGCCTGGGCGTGCGTTTCCCAGCGCTGCTGCCAGTCCTGCAGGGCATGCTCGCTCGCCTCGAGAGCCGCGCCCGAGTGCTGCTCGGCGTGCTGCGCCGCTTGGCTCGCGGGCGTGAGCCGCTCGATCTCCGAGCGCAGCGCCTCCACCTGGCGCTCATCGCGCTCGATGTGCGCGCCCAGTTCACCGAGGGTGGCGTGGGCCTGCGCGAGATCGGCGCGTTGCCGCTCGCGCAATTCGCGCGTGTGCTCGATCGACTGCTCGAGGCGCGAGATGTCGGCACCGACCTCGTAGTAGCGGCCCTGAACGGCCGACAGCCGCTCGCTGTGCCCGGCGTGCACCGCGCGCTGCTTCTCGATCGCGGCCTCGGCGGCGCGCTGCTCGGCGAGCGCCCCCTGCATGGCGAGTTCGCGCTCGCGCACCGCCGCATCGTGTACTTCCGCGCCGCTGTCCAGATCCCGCAGGCGCAGCGCCAGCAGCTCCGCGGCCAGGCGTCGCTCCTGCTCCTTCAGCGCCTGGTAACGCCGCGCGCTCGCCGCCTGGCGTTGCAGGTGGCGGATCTGCTTTTCGACCTCATCGCGCACGTCCTGCAGCCGCTCGAGATTCTCGCGGGTCTCGGCGACGCGCGCCTCGGTCTCCTTGCGCCGCTCCTTGTAGCGCGAGACACCAGCCGCCTCCTCGACGAAGGCGCGCATGTCCTCGGCCTTGGCGTCGATGACGCGCGAGATCATGCCCTGCTCGATGATGGCGTAGCTGCGCGAGCCCAGACCGGTGCCGAGAAACAGGTTGGTGATGTCCTTGCGCCGGCAACGCACGCCATTGATGAAGTACGCCGAGGTGTCATCACGCGCCACGTTGCGCTTGAGTGAAATCTCGCTGTAGTTGGCGTAGGCGCCGCCGATCTTGCCGTCGGCGTTGTCGAATACCAGTTCCACCGAGGCGCTGCCGACCGGCTTGCGCGCGGCCGAGCCATTGAACACCACGTCCGCCATGTTGTCGCCGCGCAGATGCTTGGCGGACAGTTCGCCCATCACCCAGCGTACGGCGTCGATGACGTTCGACTTGCCGCAGCCGTTGGGGCCAACGACACCGGTGAGATTACTGGGGAAGCTGATTTGTGTTGGATCGACGAAGGACTTGAAGCCGGCAAGCTTGATCTTGGTCAGCCGCATCGTACTTTCTTCCGCCCCTGGGCGGCCCGGAGGATGGTGTAGTGTAGAGGAATATGCCCCACGCGCCCACAACGCAGCTCGAGACGTTCGCCAACCCCGCTACCGATCGTGACTACACGATCCGCATGCAGATCCCCGAGTTCACCTGCCTGTGTCCGCGCACCGGGCAGCCGGACTTTGCGACGCTCGACCTCGAGTACGTGCCCGACCGGGTGTGCGTGGAACTCAAATCCCTGAAGCTGTACGTCTGGTCGTTTCGTGACCGCGGCGCGTATCACGAGGCCGTGACCAACGAGATTGCCGATCACCTGCAGGCCACACTGCAGACGCGCTTCCTGCGCCTGAGCGCGCGCTTCAACGTGCGCGGCGGAATCTACACCACCGTTGTCGCCGAGCGACGACAAAACGCCTGGGCTGCCCCGGCCGCCGTCACACTGCCGTAACCACTGCGCCACGGGGCTTCGCGCCGCGCCGCGCGGCGTGCGCCAGAACACCTGTACAGCCCGGGGTCGGCCGGTATAATCGCGCGTTCTTTCACGAGGTTGATGCTGTTTTGAGGAGCCATTGATGCCGGCCAAGAGACCAGCGCCTAAGTCCGCAAAGGGCAAGAAGGCGTCAAGCCGGCCAGCGGTCAGAAAGGCGGTCGGCCGCAAGGCCGAGCCGCTGCGTGCCAGGGCAACGGCCGCGCATGCGCGCAAGACCGTGGCGGCGCCGAAAAAGCCGCTGCCAGCTGTGCCCGCCGCACGGGGCGAGCCGCCGGTCGAGCTGAGAAGGCCGCTACGCGCGGGCGCTGCGACGGCGCCACCGCCGGCCACCGCGACGATGATCACGTCGAACCGCGCTGCGGCGACGCCCGCCGTGAATGCCGATGGCGAGGACGGCGAGACGATCGAGCCGGGGAGCCTGCTCGCCGGTCCGCGCAACGTACAGCCGTACATCGTCAAGCGCGGCGAACAGTACATGAGCAAGCAGCAGCTCGAGCACTTCCGCCTCATTCTCAACAGCTGGAAGCGCGACCTCATGGTGGAGGTGGATCGTACGGTCACGCACATGAAGGACGAGGCGGCGAACTTCCCCGATCCCAACGACCGTGCCACCCAGGAAGAAGAGTTCAGCCTCGAGCTGCGCACGCGCGACCGGGAACGCAAGCTGATCCGCAAGATCGACGACGCGTTGAAGCGCATCGAGGATGGCTCTTACGGCTACTGCCTCGAGACCGGCGAGGAAATCGGCATCAAACGCCTGGAAGCACGCCCCGTGGCCACCCTCAGCATCGAAGCCCAGGAGCGCCGAGAACGGCGCGAGCGCCAGTACGGCGACCGCGACGACCGCTATCGCTAGCGCTCGCGAGCCCAGCGCGCGCCAATCTGCCACGAGCCCAGGCTATGTCGGGCGCTTCGCGCCCTCCCCGACCGGATCGCTGCACCTGGGCTCGCTGGTCGCCGCGGTGGGCAGCTTCCTCGACGCCCGCAGCCGCGGCGGCCGCTGGCTCCTCAGGATGGAAGATCTCGATGCGGCGCGGGTGATACCCGGATGCGCGGACGAGATGCTGCGTACGCTCGAAGGTTTTGCCCTGCACTGGGACGGCGCCGTCGAGTACCAGAGCGCCCGCACAGAACACTACGCGCGCGCGCAGCAGGCTCTCGCCGCGCTCGGCCTCACCTTCCAGTGCAGTTGCTCGCGCCGCGAGCGCACACCCGAGGGCGGTTATCCGGGGACCTGCCGCGACGGTCCCCAGCGCCGCGGACCCACCGCCACGCGCTTCAGGGTCGAGGACCGCGTCGTGTCCTTCCAGGATCGGGCGCAGGGGGTCTGTCGCTTCCCGTTGCGCGAGCGCGGGGACGTCATCATCCGGCGCCGCGACGGTGCCTTCGCCTACCAGCTGGCGGTGGTGGTAGACGATGCGCTGCAGGGGGTGACTGATGTGGTGCGCGGCGCGGACCTTCTCGACAGCACGCCCTGGCAGCTGGCCCTGCAGGGTGCCCTTCAGCTACCGACTCCCCGCTATGCGCACCTGCCTCTGATCACCGAGCCCGGTGGCGCAAAGCTCGCCAAGTCCAGGCGCTCCGTCTGCCTGGATCCGGCCCAACCGGGCCGCCAGCTGCAGGAGGCCCTGGTCCTGTTGGGCCAGGAACCTCCAGTTACGCTTAAGCTCGAGTCACCCCAAACCGTACTCGAGTGGGCCTGCGCTCATTGGGATCTGGACCGGTTCCATGGCGTGCGGCAGGTGCGCGCTGCGCCGGGAGGCCGTTCCTGAGGGGAGGGCTCGATCGCTTTCCGAGTTGGGTTCGCCGTGCCGATGTAATATGGTATATGCAGACGCCCGGCACTACGGAAGGTGCACAACCCATAGTGAGGGACCTGTCATGAGCGAACCGCGCACTATTAAGAAGTATCCGAACAGGCGGTTGTACGACACGGCCGAAAGCCGCTACATCACGCTCGCGGACATCCGCCGGCTGGTGATCGAGCGCGTCGACTTTGTGGTCATCGACAAGAAGACTCAAGGCGACATCACGCGTTCGATCCTGCTGCAGGTCATCGCCGAGCAGGAACACGACGGCGAGCCCCTCATGAGCCGCGACTTCCTCTCGCAGGTCATCCGCTCCTACGGCGACGCCATGCGCAGCATGGTCGGCAGCTACCTGGAGCAGAGCCTGAAACTGTTCGCGAACGAGAACGCCGGGCGCGGACCGCCGCCGGCTTGAAGTCGCGGGCCGCGCTCAGCCCGCCTCGACGTCGCGCATCGACAGGCGGATGCGCCCCTGGCGGTCGACCTCGAGCACCTTCACGCGAATCACGTCGCCTTCCTTGAGCTTGTCGCTGACACGCTCGACGCGTTCATTGGAAATCTGCGAGATATGCACCAGGCCGTCGCGGCCGGGCAGGATGGTCACGAAAGCGCCGAAATCCATCAGGCGCGCGACCTTGCCTTCGTAGATCTGACCGACCTCGACATCGGCGGTGATGAGCTCGATGCGCCGCTGCGCCTCGCGCCCGGCGGCACCTAACACCGAGGCGATCTTGACCGTGCCGTCGCTCTCGATGTCGATGGTAGTGCCGGTCTCTTCGGTGATCTGGCGGATGACCGCGCCGCCCTTGCCGATGACGTCGCGGATCTTCTCCGGATCGATCTTGAGCGTGATGATCGACGGCGCCCACTCGGACATCTTGGCGCGCGGCTCGCCGATGACCCGGTTCATTTCGTCGAGGATGTGCAAGCGCCCGGCGCGGGCCTGCTCGAGCGCGACGCGCATGATCTCGGGGGTGACGCCCTCGACCTTGATGTCCATCTGCAGTGCGGTCACGCCGTCGCGGGTACCAGCGACCTTGAAATCCATGTCGCCCAGGTGATCCTCGTCACCGAGGATGTCGGTGAGCACCTGGTAGCGGGCGCCCTCCAGCACCAGGCCCATGGCGACCCCGGCCACCGGCGCCTTGATCGGCACGCCCGCGTCCATGAGCGACAGCGAGGTGCCGCACACGCTCGCCATGGAGCTTGAACCGTTGGATTCGAGGATCTCCGACACCACACGGATCGTGTACGGGAAGGCGGTCATGTCCGGCATCACCGCCTTCACGCCGCGGCGTGCCAGGTTGCCGTGACCGATTTCGCGCCGCTTGGGCGAGCCCATCATGCCGGTCTCGCCCACCGAGAACGGCGGGAAATTGTAGTGCAGCATGAACGGCTCGCGGCGCTCGCCCTCGAGGGCGTCGACGATCTGCGCATCGCGCGTGGTGCCGAGTGTGGTCGCCACCAGCGCCTGGGTTTCCCCGCGGGTGAACAGCGCCGAGCCGTGAGCACGCGGCAGCACCCCGACCTTGACGGTGATCGGGCGCACCGTGCGCGTGTCGCGGCCGTCGATGCGCGGCTCGCCGTTGAGGATACGCTGGCGCACGATGTTGCTTTCGAGCTTGAACAGTGCGCTCTCGACCGCTTCCGCGCTCCACTTGGGTTGCTCGCCGCCGGCGAGCGTCGCGAGGGTCTGGGTCTTGATCTCTGCGAGGCGCGTGTGCCGCTGCTGCTTCTCGGTGATGGTGTAGCCCTGCGCGAGCGCCGCCTGCGCATGCAGGGTGACCGCGCTCGTCAGCTCCGCATTCTCCGCCGGCGCCTGCCAGCTCCAGCGCGGCTTGCCGACCTGCGCGGCGAGCTCCTTGATGGCGCGGATGGCGACCTGCATCTGCTCATGTCCGAATACGACCGCGCCCAGCATGACCTCCTCGGACAGGCCCTTGGCTTCCGACTCGACCATGAGCACTGCGTGCTCGGTACCGGCCACCACCAGATGCAGCTGCGACTGGCCGAGCTCGCTGGCCGTCGGGTTGAGGAGATAGCGGCCGTCCTTCCAGCCGACGCGGGTGGCGCCAATCGGACCACTGAACGGAATGCCCGACAGCGCCAGCGCCGCCGAAGCGCCCAGCAGCGCGGGGATGTCCGCATCGATGTCCGGGTCCATCGACAACACCGTCGCCACCACCTGCACGTCGTTGTGGAAACCATCCGGGAACAGCGGCCGGAGCGGACGGTCGATGAGACGCGAAGTCAGCGTCTCCTTTTCGGTCGGCCGGCCTTCGCGCTTGAAGAACCCGCCGGGAATGCGTCCGGCGGCGTAGGTCTTCTCGATGTAGTTGACGGTCAGGGGGAGGAAATCCCGGCCCGGGGCTGCGGTCTGCTGCGCGCAGGCGGTGACCAGCACCACGGTATCGCCCATGGAGACGCGCACCGCGCCATCCGCCTGACGAGCGATCTCGCCCGTGTCGATGGTGACCGTATGCTGCCCATAAGAAAATGACTTGCTGACGACGCTCAAGGCTCAATCCTCGAAAGTGGATGGTTCAGGCACCAAACACAAAGGCCGCGCGTATGACGGCGGCCCTTGGGTTTTCAGCGGCGAAGCCCCAGTCGCTCGACGACTTCCTGGTACTTCTGGGGTTGCGTGGCTCTGAGGTAATCGAGGAGCTTGCGGCGTTGGTTCACGAGCTTGACGAGCCCGCGCCGCGAGGAGTGATCACGCTTGTGCGCGGTGAAGTGCTCGCCGAGGCCGTTGATGCGCTCGGAGAGCAGCGCGACCTGTACTTCCGGAGAGCCGGTGTCGGCTGGTCCGCGGCGGAACTGCGCGAGAATCCCGCCCTTTTTCTCGCTGGTTAAAGCCATTGCGCGATAGTCCTAACTACTTGTCTTAAGAGCCCTTTTGGTAAGCGCGGGATTGTACCCGGCCGAGCCGGCCTGCCACAAGCCTAAGCCAGGGGCTCAAGTCAATGCGCGAGCACCAGCGAGCGAATCTGGCGCGCCAGGAGCTCGCGATCCCTGAGCTGAAATCCCTCGTGCTTCCATTGAATCTGGCCGCGGCGGTCGATCAGAAAGCTGGTCGGAATACCCTTGACGCCGAACTTCCCGGCGAGCAGACCGTCCGGGTCGAAGACGATGCCAAAGCGCGGGATGTGGTCCTTAAGGAACCGCTCGGCGTCGGCATGCGCGTGATCTACGTTGACCGCGATGACGATGAAACCGTCCGGTCCAAGCTCGCCTTGCATCCGGCTCATCCAGGGAAACGAGCGCCGGCAAGGTGCGCTCCAGGATGCCCAGAAATCGACATACACGACCTGCCCCCTGAACGCGGCGATGTCGAGCAGGTCGTCCGCGCTCGCCGCGCTCGCCGCCGGCGATGCCAACACGGGGAGCAGGACCATCACTCTGGCGAGCGCCGGCAGGCGTCTCATCAGCATGCGTATCCTCGCCCTGGTGACCGAGACGCGATGAGGATAGAAGGTCACGCTTAAGGCACACTTAAGCTAACGTGGCGATGACATGGCGGACCACCGGGTCGGGATAGCGCGCGGTGCGGATACTGTTGGTCGAAGATGACGAGATGCTGGGCGAGGCGCTGCGGGATGGACTGCGTCAGGAGAGCTATGTCGTCGATTGGGTGCGCGACGGCGGTGCCGCGCTCGCGGCACTGTCGACGGCGACCTTCAGCGCGCTGGTCCTGGATCTCGGGCTACCGACCTGCGACGGAATTACGGTGCTGCGCTGGCTGCGTCAGAACGGGCGGACCATCCCGGTTGTCATCGTCACGGCCCGCGATCGCCTCACGGACCGCATCGCCGGTCTCGACGCCGGCGCGGACGACTACCTGATCAAGCCCTTTGACATCGATGAGCTCGGGGCGCGGCTGCGCGCCATAACGCGCCGGGCGGTCGGATGCGCCGAGTCGATGCTCACCGTGGGTGAGGTGGTGCTGGATCTGCGTCAGCGCGTGGTCACCTGCCACGGTGAGCCCGCCGCACTGACCGCTCGCGAGTACGCGGTCGTGGAGCTTCTGATGCGTAAGGCTGGCTGCCTGGTGACTCGCGCCGAGATCGAGGAGGAGCTGTATGGATTCGAGGATGACATCGCCAGCAACGCCATCGAGGTCCACATCCACAACCTTCGGCGCAAGCTCGGTCCGCGCTTCATCACCAATCTCAAGGGACGCGGCTATCGCGTCGAGATCGCCCGGTAGCACCGAGCGGCCCTGGTCGCTGCGCTGGCGCATGGCGATCGCCGTGGTGGGCGGCTGGCCTCGTCTTCGTGATTCTTGGGCTGCTCGTGTATCGCGCGGTCGCGACCAGCACGGCCACGCAATTCGACGAGTTGCTGCAGCAGCAGGCGGCGCTCGCCCTGCGCTATGCCGATCACGAATACCGCGAGGGCGAGACCGTCGTACCCGCATCGCTCACCAACAGCGGCCAGCCAGTGCA
>CATPBQ010000134.1 GCA_955652795.1 uncultured Steroidobacteraceae bacterium
GGCTATGGTTGTTGCAAGAAGTATCACACTCGCGATTGCATCGTCGGTACTTTTGGGGCTTGGCGGCTGTGTCACGACGCGCGGTAGCCTCACCACTTCCGCTGACAGGCTTCAACACAGCGCGCAGATACTTGCCCAGAGCGCGCGCGATGAGCCCCCGGGTCGTGACTATCCGGCCGCAAGTTATTCGCGCAGCGCCCGCGAACTGGCGGATCGGGCGTACGAGTTTCGCCGCACCGCCGAGGACCGAAGCGCCCGCGACGCAGAAGTGAAGCAGTCCTTTGAGCGACTCTCCCGCAGCTATCACGCGCTGCGCGTGGAGCGTTCCGACAGCCGCGAGGCGCGGATCGACTTGAAGCCGGTAACCGAATCGTACCTGGACGTCGAACGCGCGATGGGGGGCTACCCTGAGCGGCAGGCTCGTGCGGACGACAGGCGCGAGCGGTATTGACGCGCAAAGCCCGGGCGCAAAGCGCCGATCACTAACGCCGCCCGAAGCGCGCGGGCGGCGTTTTCGTTTGTGCAGCGACCCGGGACTCAGGTTGTAGTCCCGTGCAGCTATAATAATCAATCAGTTACAGGACCAACACCGCCGTGGATCGGGGAGTGCGGCCGTGCGCGGGCCGCCGGACGGCATCGGCTATAATGCTCGCTACCCCGACGCACGGCCGACAGGTGTGGCCGCATCCGGCTCGTCCGGTGCGCACGGCACGGGCGAAAGTGGCGGAACTGGCAGACGCGCTGGACTTAGAATCCAGTGGGGAAACCCGTGAGAGTTCGAGTCTCTCCTTTCGCACCAGTTCTCCTTGGCTTCACTAGGTACGGTCACTGGCAGCGGGGCTCGAGGTCCCGGAGTCGAGGATTGAATTGATGGAAGTCTCTCTGTCTGACACGGGTGGTCTTTCACGGCGCCTCGAAGTGGCTGTGCCCGCCACCGAAGTGGCCAACGAGGTGCAGCAGCGCCTGAAGCGCCTGTCGCGCACCGCGCGCCTGAAGGGCTTTCGCCCTGGCAAGGCGCCGCTGGCGGTCATTACCAAGCAGTTTGGCGAGCAGGTGCGCGCCGAGGTGCTGAGCGACCTGGTGCGCAGCTCCTTTGCAAAGGCCGTGAGCCAGGAAAAGCTCCGGCCGGCCGGCGGGCCGCGCATCGAGCCGATTGCGATGGGGCCGGAGACGGGCCTGAAATATGCCGCCCATTTCGAGGTGCTGCCCGAGATCCGGGTGAACCCGCCCGAGGGCCTGGCGATCGAGCGGCCGGCGGCCGCGGTGTCCGAGACGGACGTGGACGCCATGATCGAGAACATGCGCCGGCAGCGGCCCGTGTTCACGCCCGTCGAACGGGCGGCGCACGACTCCGATCGCGTGGTGCTCGATTACCAGGCGCGCATCGGCGGCAAGTCCTTCGAAGGCAGCGATCTCACCGATGTGAGGATCGTGCTGGGTACGCACCAGGCGATGCCCGAACTCGAGGAGGGCCTGAAGGGCGTGCGCGCCGGCGAGCAGCGCACCGTGAGTGCGGTGTTCCCCGCCGGTCACCCGAACAAGAGGCTCGCCGGCCAGTCCGCCGAGCTGCATCTCTCCATTAAGGCGGTCGAGGAACACTCCCTTCCGGCGGTCGACGACGAATTCTTTCGTGCGTACGGTGTCGAACAGGGTGGGCTTGCGGAAATGCGCGCCGAGGTTCGCAAGAGCATGGAGCGGGAGCTTGCTGATGTGATTCGCGGCCGGGTGCGCGTGCAGGCGCTCGATGCCCTGTACAAGGACAACCCCGTCGATGTGCCGCGCGCCCTGATCGACGAGCAGGTGCAGCAGCTGCAGATCGATACCGCGCGGCGCTTAGGGATACGCGACGCGCGCCAGCTGCCCGCGCGTGAGGTGTTCGAGGAGCCGGCGCGCCGGCGTGTGGCGCTTGGCCTGCTGGTCGCGCAGATCGTGCAGGCGCAGGCCATGAAGGTGGACCGCGAGCGCGTGCAGGCGCGGGTCACTGAGCTCGCGGAGGGTTACCCCAATCCTGAGGAGGCGCGGCGGGCGTACCAGCACAACAAGGACGCGATGCGCACGATCGAGTCCGCGGTCCTGGAGGACCAGGTCGTGGACTGGGTGCTGGAGCGCGCGCGCGTCTCGGAGCGGGCCATGAGCTTCAGCGAACTCACCGGCTTTGGCCAGCCCGAGGCCGATCACGAACATCAGCATCAGCACGAACCCCGGCACGACCCCCAGTACGAACCCCAGCACGAACAGGCGAGCGAAACATGAACGAACGTGGCTTAAATCTGATCCCCATCGTGGTCGAGCAGACCGCGCGGGGTGAGCGGGCTTATGACATCTACTCGCGCCTGCTCAAGGAGCGCGTGGTGTTCATCGTGGGCGCGGTCGATGACTACGTGGCGAACATCGTGGTCGCGCAGATGCTGTTCCTCGAGTCCGAGAATCCGGAGAAGGACGTCGCGCTGTACATCAATTCCCCGGGCGGCGTGGTGAGCGCGGGACTGGCGATCTACGACACCATGCAGTTCATCAAGCCCGACGTGAGCACCATCTGCATCGGGCAGGCGGCCAGCATGGGCGCGGTGCTCCTCGCCGGCGGCACGCGCGGCAAACGCTACTGCCTGCCGCACGCGCGCGTGATGATTCACCAGCCCCTGGGCGGTTTTCAGGGGCAGGCGGCGGACATGGAGATCCACGCCCGGGAGATGCTCGAGACGCGCGACCGGTTGAACAAAATCCTGGCCAAGCACACCGGCCAGAGCGTCGAGCGCATCAAGCAGGACACCGACCGCGACCGATTCATGGACTGGAATGAGGCGGTACGCTACGGGCTGATCGACAAGGTCCTGGAACAGCGCGGCGAGCTGCCGGCCCCGACCCCGGGAAAGCCGGCGTGATTTGTCCTATTGCGGGAGCCGACCCGAGCAAATGTCAAAAGGTGAACCACGTCATATAACTCCCGTGCACAGAAGGACTTAGCTGTGCAACCGCTCTTTGCTTCATGGCCGGACACCGTGCTATAAGAAACTGGCGTTCGACGTGCCTTGAGAAGTAACGCGACGTGAGTTTATGAGAAACCTCAATGAGTGAAGATGCCCGCAGCCGCCATGATGACGGCAAGCTCCTGTACTGCTCCTTCTGCGGGAAGAGTCAGCACGAGGTCCGCAAGCTGATCGCCGGCCCGTCGGTGTTCGTGTGCGACGAATGCGTCGAGCTGTGCAACGACATCATCCGTGAGGAGCTCGAGGACCGCGCCGACCGTGCGCGCGACAAGCTCCCCAAGCCCCATGAAATCAAGAAGGTCCTCGACGAGTACGTCATCGGCCAGGAGCGTGCCAAGAAGGTGCTCTCGGTCGCGGTCTACAACCACTACAAGCGTCTGCAGACCCGCACCGGCTCGCGCTCCAAGGACGAGGTCGAGATCGCCAAGAGCAACATTCTGCTGATCGGCCCGACCGGCTGCGGCAAGACCCTGCTCGCGGAGACGCTGGCGCGGCTGCTCAACGTACCGTTCACCATTGCGGACGCGACCACGCTCACCGAGGCCGGCTATGTCGGCGAGGACGTCGAGAACATCATCCAGAAGCTGCTGCAGAAGTGCGATTACGACGTCGAGAAGGCGCAGACCGGCATCGTCTACATCGATGAGATCGACAAGATCTCGCGCAAGTCGGACAACCCGTCGATCACCCGCGACGTCTCGGGCGAGGGCGTGCAGCAGGCGCTGCTGAAGCTCATCGAAGGCACGATTGCCTCGGTGCCGCCGCAGGGCGGCCGCAAGCACCCGCAGCAGGAGTTCCTGCAGGTCGATACCAGCAATATCCTGTTCATTTGCGGTGGCGCCTTCGCCGGCCTGGAAAAGATCATCCTGAACCGCACCCAGAAGAGCGGTATCGGCTTCACCTCCGAGGTGCGCGACATCAACCACCGCCCGCACGGCAGCGACCTGTTCCACGACGTCGAGCCCGAGGACCTGATCAAGTACGGCCTGATCCCGGAATTCGTGGGGCGTCTGCCGGTGGTGGCGACGCTCGATGAGCTCGATGAACAGGCTCTGGTCTCGATCCTCACCGAGCCCAAGAACGCGCTGACCAAGCAGTACCGGCGCCTGTTCGAAATGGAGGGCGCCGAGCTCGAGTTCCGCGACGAGGCGCTGCGCGCGGTTGCGCACCGCGCCATGCAGCGCAAGACCGGGGCGCGGGGCCTGCGCACCATCCTCGAGACCGTGTTGCTCGACACCATGTACGAACTGCCCTCGATGCGTAACGTGTCCAGGATCGTGATCGACGAGACGGTCATCGACGGGCAGACCAAGCCCTACGTGGTGTACGGCACCGATGACGGCCGGCTTGCGAGCGTCGACGAGCCGCGCCGCGCCTCCGGCTCGAACCATCACTGACCCGTCCTGGCCCGCGTTCCCGCAAACGCGCCGCCTGTGAAGCGCGTCACCCTTGAAACGCGGTGCCGCAGCCTCATTTCCCGCTACACTAGGCTATAAACGCCGTCGGCCGGGGTTCTGACAGACGCCCGGCCGTGTCCCATTCGTCACCGAGGGCTTGAGCGTGTCCGAACCGACTACTCCTGCGACTCCGATTCCCGCCGTGCTCGAAAACGTGCCGGTACTGCCGCTGCGTGACGTGGTGGTTTACCCGCATATGGTGATTCCGCTGTTCGTCGGGCGCGAGAAGTCCATCCAGGCGCTGGATGTCGCCATGCGCACCGATAAGCGCATCATGCTGGTGGCTCAGAAGCAGGCCGATGTCGATGATCCCAAGGCGGATGACCTGTACCGCATCGCCACCGTCGCGACGATTCTGCAACTGCTGAAGCTTCCCGACGGCACGGTGAAGGTGCTGGTCGAGGGCGTCGACCGCGCCCGCATCGAGAAACTGCACGCCGGCGAGTACTACTCCGCGGATGCCACGCTCCTGCCGGACGCGGAGAGCTACGACGAGAAGGAGCTGGACGTGCTGGGGCGCTCGGTCATCTCCCAGTTCGAGCAGTACGTGAAGCTCAACAAGAAGGTGCCGCCCGAGGTGCTGACGGCGCTCGCCGGCATCGAACAGGCTGGGCGCCTGGCCGACACCGTGGCGGCGCACATGTCGCTGAAGCTCGCCGAGAAGCAGAAAGTGCTGGAGATCCTCGACGTCAAGAAGCGTCTCGAGCACATCCTGGTCGCCATCGAGAGCGAGATGGACGTGCTGCAGATCGAGAAGCGCATCCGCGGCCGCGTCAAGGCGCAGATGGAGAAGAGCCAGCGCGAGTACTACCTGAATGAGCAGATGAAGGCCATTCAGAAA
>CATPBQ010000135.1 GCA_955652795.1 uncultured Steroidobacteraceae bacterium
GAGCTGGCGCAGATGCGCGCCTTGTTGAGTGCCGCGGTGGCGCGCGAGGCGCACCTTCAGCAGCGGCTCGATGAGCAGAAAAGCAGTAGCCGCGCGCACTACGCCGGGGAGATCGAACGACACCAGGCGCTGGCGGCCCGCGGCCGTGCGCACAACGCCGGCCTCATGGGAGATCTCCATCTCGAGCGCGCGCGCACCGTAAGTTACCTCGAGTCCCTGCGCGGCGTCGAAGCCCGGCGGCTCATCGCTCAGGAGCTGCTGACGGACATGCAGCGCGAGGCGGACGCGCGCGAGACCGAGGTTGAGCGCCTGGCGCGCGAGCTCGCCGGCCGCGACGGCCAGGCGCGCGGACTCGACGCCGAGCTTGCCCAGCGCGGCGCACGCATTGCACGGCTCGAGCAGCAGTTGAGCGCGGCAACCAATGCGCTCTCGCAGCGCGACGCGCAGCTGCACGACGCACGCCAGCAGTCACAGGGGCTGCAGCTGGGCTTCACCCGGCTGCAGACCGAGCTCACCGCCAGCGGCGAGCGGCAGCGCGCCCTCGAGGCGCTGGTCGCGCAGCACACCGCCGCCGACAGGCGGGCGCAGGAGGCGCTGCAGCGCCTGCAGGCCGAGCGCGCGGAACTCAGCAGCGCGCTCGAGTCAGCGCGCGCCGCGGCGGCCGCCCGGGAGGCCCAGGCCGCGGGGCACGATACGGCGCTGGCGGGCAACCGCGAGCGACACGCGCAGCTGGAGACGGCGCTGGCGAAGGAACGGCAGCGCGCCGGTCAGCTCGAGAGCGAGCTCGAGCGGGTACGCGGAGAGATGGAGGACTGGGGCAGCGCGCTGCGCGTCGCGCAGCAGGAGCGCGACGGGCATCTTGCTGCCATCGCCGCCGCGCAGGCGCGCGTGCGGGAGCTGGAGCTGCGGGCCGGCGGGCGCGGCGGGGAGCTGCGCGAGCTCGAGGAGCATCTGCGATCCGCCGAGCAGACCATCCGTCACCTGCAGTCCGAGGCGCTCAGCCGCAACACGCGCGTCGGGGAACTCGAGAAGGCCAACCAGCTGTGGCGCTCGGTCGAGGATGCGCGCCATGTCTCGACCGACACCGCCGCCAATCCCGCGCTGCGCGAGGCCGCGCGGGACCTCGCCGACGAAGGGGCCACCCCGGTCTCAGAGCCCGCACCGGTGCCCGACGGCGCGATGCGCCTGCTCATCCAGGCCGAGGACGGCCGCGAGGTCGTACACGTGCTCGGGCGCAAGACCAGTATCGGACGCACGCCCGACAATGATGTGCAGATCGACGCCAAGTATGTCAGCCGCCATCACGCCGTGATCCTCGTCGGGCCGGCGCAGGCCATCATCGAAGACCTCAACAGCACCAACGGCGTACAGGTCAACGGCCGGCGCATCACGCGCCACACGCTCAAGGATGGCGACCAGGTGGCCTTCGGGCGCTCGCTGTACCGCTTTGCCGTGCGCAAGTCGAGCGACAAGCGCTGACAGCCGCCGCCGCCGCCGCTAAGCTTTCCAGGGTGGCGAGTCCCTACATCGAGAGAATCCTCAAGGCGCGCGTCTATGACGTCGCCATCGAGTCCCCGCTGGAGGAGGCCGGGCGCCTGTCGCGGCGGCTCGGCAACCGTGTGCTGCTCAAGCGCGAGGACCTGCAGCCGGTGTTCTCCTTCAAGCTGCGCGGCGCCTACAACCGCATTGCCCACCTGTCCGATAGCAGCGCACGGCGCGGCGTGGTGTGCGCCTCGGCCGGCAACCACGCGCAGGGCGTAGCGCTCGCCGCCCGCCGGCGCGGCATCGGCGCGGTCATCGTCATGCCGCAGACTACCCCGCACATTAAGGTGCAGGCGGTCATCGATCTTGGTGGCGAGGTGGTGCTGCATGGCGATGACTACGACAGCGCGCTGGAGCGTGCCCTGGAGCTCGCGCGCGCGCGCAACCTGGTGTTCGTGCACCCCTTCGATGACCCCGACGTCATCGCCGGGCAGGGCACGATCGCGGTGGAGATCCTGCGCCAGAGCGGCGGCAACCTGGATGCGATCTTCGTGCCGGTCGGCGGCGGCGGACTGCTCGCCGGCATCGCGGTATACGTCAAGTACCTGTACCCGGGAGTGAAAGTCATCGGCGTCGAACCGCAGGACGCCGCCAGCATGCATGACTCCCTCAAGGCGGGGCGGCGCGTCACCCTCGAGCGGGTGGGAATTTTCGCCGACGGCGTGGCGGTGCGGCGCGTCGGCGAGGAGACGTTTGCGCTGTGTCGCGACCACGTGGACGAGATCGTGCTGCTCGGCACCGACGAGATCTGCGCCGCGATCCAGGACGTGTTCGAGGACACGCGCTCGATCGTCGAGCCGGCCGGCGCACTGGCGGTCGCCGGGCTCAAGAAGTACGCGGCGCGCGAGGGCTGGCGCGGCAAGCGCCTGGTGGCGATCAACAGCGGCGCGAACATGAACTTTGACCGACTGCGCCACGTCGCCGAGCGTGCCGATCTCGGCGGCGAGCGCGAAGCGCTGCTGGCGGTGGTGATTCCCGAGCAGCCGGGGAGCTTCCTGCATTTCTGCGAGGTGCTCGGGCGGCGCAGCGTTACGGAGTTCAATTACCGCTACGCCGGCGCGGATGGCGCGCAGATCTTCGTGGGTCTCGCGCTCAGCCAGGGGCGCGCGGAGAAGGACGCGGTGCTGCAAAGCCTGCGCGCAGCGGATTTCGCGGTCACCGACATGACCGATGACGAGATGGCGAAGCTGCACGTGCGCTACATGGTCGGCGGGCACGCGCGTGGCATCCGCGATGAGCTGCTGTACCGCTTCGAATTCCCGGAGCGCCCGGGCGCACTGCTGAAGTTCCTGCAGGCGATCGGCTCACGCTGGAACATCAGCCTGTTTCACTATCGCAACCACGGCTCGGACTACGGGCGCGTGCTGGCAGGCATCCAGGTGCCCGCGGCCGAGCGGCCGGACTTCCTGCAGCACCTGAACGAGCTGCACTACGCCTACATAGAGGAGACGGGCAACCCGTCGTATCAGATGTTTCTCGGCGCGTGAGCCTTGCGCAGCAGTGAGGTCAGTTTCGCGGGGCCGGCTCAGCGCTCTCGAGCAGCCACTCGCGCCAGATCGCCAGCAGCACGGCGAGAATGACCGGACCGACGAACAGGCCCACCAGCCCGAATGCGGCCAGTCCCCCCAGCACACCGAACATCACCACCAGGAAGGGGATCTGGGCCTCGCGGCTGATGAGGAACGGGCGCACGATGTGGTCGGTCCAGCCCACGACGATCGCGCCCCACACCAAGAGCCCGACGCCCGCCACGGTGTTGCCGGTGATCATCAGCCACAGGCCGACCCCACCCCACAGCAGCGGCGCGGCAAAGGGGATCAATCCGCACACGATGGTGAGCGCGGCGAGAAACACCGGCGCGCTCGCGCCCGCGATCCAGTAGCCCAGGCCCGCCAGCGTGCCCTGTACCGCCGCCGCCAGCACCAATCCGTAAACCACCGCCCGCACGGTCTGTCCGATGGCCTGCCGGTAGTTGTGCACCCGCGGACCCAGCAGGTGCTCGAGGGCACGGGTCAATTGCCCTGCGTAGCTCTGGCCGTCGCGGTAGACGAAGAACAGGCTCACTACCGCCAGCAGCCCCTTTACGACGTTGCGGCTGATGCCGCCGATGACATGCGCGATCTGGTCGAAGGAGCGGTCGGCGATTTTTCGCAGCTCGAATCCCAGAACGTGCGGATCCTGGGCGGCGCGTGCGGTGAGGTCGCGCAGCTGATCGCCGATCCACGGCAGTTTCAGCACCGCGGGCGGCAGCTGCAGGCCGCCCGCGAGCAGCACCTGGGTCTGGTGATAGGCCCGCATCACGTCGATGCGCAGCACGACGGCCAGCCACGCCAGCGGCGCGATCACGGCCAGCGTCACTGCCGCGGTCATCAGGAGTGCGGCGACGGTGCCACGCCCGCGGCACGCGCGCAGCAGCCGCTGGTACAGCGGCCAGCTGACGAATGCGAGGATGGCGGCCCACACCAACGGCTCGATGAAGGGCTCGACGACCCGAAAGCCCAGCAGCACCAGCCCCGCCAGCACCACCGCGGTGATGAGCCGGCGCAGCCACGGCGCGGATACGAAGTCTTCCATCGTGCGGTCCTCGTGACTATCAGCGCAGCCCGGCGATCGCCCCGCCCTCAGTGCACCGCGGCCGGCGATCATGCCACGCGCGCGGCGAGTGTGTGGCTCTTGACGGCGGGCAAGTCCCGCAGGCACGCTTCGCGCGGCGTGAGGTGTCCGTTCCAACGCGCACGGGGCGAAGGCTGTGACCGCGTGCGGGGAACGGTTAAACGGGAAGTCCGGTGCGGATTCGTCCAAAGCCGGCGCTGCCCCCGCAACGGTAATCGAGATCAAGCGGATCACATGAGCCACTGCACCTGACTGACGGGTGCGGGAAGGCGATCCGCCGGAGCCCTCAGGCTCCCGCTCGAAAGCCCGGAGACCGGCCTTAGCGTTAACCGATGGGCGTCGCGGCGGGCGATGCTGGTCCGGCGGTACGCCTCGCTTACCGCGCGCCTGCCAGCTTCTGAAGCCACGAGCCCTCGGGCACGGGTGTGTGCAACTTCAGGAGCTTACCCATGACAACAGGTCTCACTGTGCGCCGCGCGCTGGGCAGCGCCGCGCTGTTGGTGTACGTCGCTTTCCCCGCCTGGTCCGGCACTGGCCTGGATCGCGCATCCGACGCGGATGCGCTGCAGACCACGGATGCGCTGCAGACCATCGTCATCACCGCGACCCGCATTCCCACCCCCGAACTGGAGGTCGCCAGTAGCGTCACCGTCGTCACGGCGCAGGAGATTGCAGCCCGCCAGGAGCGCACGTTTGCCGAGGTGCTCAAGCACATTCCGGGCCTCAACGTGGTACAGCAAGGCGGCCCGGGCGCCGAGACTTCGGTGTTCATGCGTGGCACCAATTCCAATCACACCAAGGTCCTGGTGGACGGCATCGATGTCAGCGATCCGAGCAACGCCAACGCGGCGTTTGATTTCGGACAGCTGCTGACGCAGGACATCGAGCGCGTTGAGGTGCTGCGCGGCCCTCAAAGCGGACTGTACGGCTCGGATGCCATCGGCGGAGTGATCAGCGTGATCACCAAGGCGGGCTCGGGGCCGATGAAACTCTCGGCGTCGGTCGAGGGTGGCAGCTTCGACAGCTTTAACCAAACCGCCGGTGTCAGCGGATC
>CATPBQ010000136.1 GCA_955652795.1 uncultured Steroidobacteraceae bacterium
CCCTTAAGGCGGGCGCGTCCTTCAAGCGCCTCACGACGACACGATCTTCGCCTTGATGGCCTCGTATTCCGCATCGGTGATGAGCCTGGCGTCCAGCAGTTGCTTGGCTTCCTGCAGGCGCCGCACCGCATCGCCATTGGCCGTCACGCTCCCTGAGGCCGCTCCTGGCACCACCTGGATCCCGCCGGATCGCGCCCGCAATTCCTCGAGCTCGCGGACCCGGCGCTTCTCGCGCCACGCCTGGTCCTGGGCCTGGCAGATGCGGTACACCGCCTGCGCCTGCTCCTTGCGCAGTCCCTGAAACTCGACCCGCTGTGAACCCTGCGCACCGAGCGAGGCGAGATCGGTTGCCTGGCCGGCGCGCAGCGCCAGATCCGCGCCGATCACCCCCACACGCAGGGTCACCTCCTCGAGGTCCTGCCAGCGGATGGTGGAGACGTCGAAGCCCGCGAGAAGCCTGCGCACCAGCACCACCAGCCTGCCGCTGGTGGCGGCGATCAGCAGCCGCCGGTGCGATAGCGCGAAGATGCGCCGCTGGATCGCCCAGGCTTCGAGGGTCTCACCGGGAATCAACACCGAGCGCAATTCCGCGAGCGCCTTCCCGAGCCCGGCCCCGTCGATAGTTGTTGCGTCGCTCATGTTCGAACACCCTTCGGGGCAGCGTTATTTTTTCTTGACGATCTCGGCGCGAAATTCCCGCAGTTTCGCTTTGAGGGCGCGCGCGTTTGCCGGACCCATGCGGATCAGCAGCTTCTGTCCGGCCGAGCGGCTCTCGAGATCCGCGTCGGCGTATTCGTAGAAGACCTTGGGCTGCACGAGCTTGATCGGCGCCGACACCTCCGGCGCCTGCAGCAGGTGATCGATCACCTCGACCAGCCGATCGTTGAAGTACTTGCCGGGATAGCCCAGGTCCTCGTAAGACTGCTGGAACAGCGGGTACAGCCGCTCGTAGACCAGCGCGAGCGCCTTCACGTCCGTGGCCTGCGCCACCCGCACCAGCGGCGCATAGCGCGCGAAGTTGGCGTCGCTGAGGGTCGTGATCTCACCCTGCGTGGCGGTGCCGGTCTGTCCCGGCGTCGGTTTCACGGGCCGCAGGTCCACGGCCACCTTCCTGCGCGGCAGGTTATCGACGGTAGCGACGAGGTGGCGCACGATGTTCTGCGGCACCAGGAACTGCTCGACGGGATGGCGGCCGAGCACACCGGCGAGCGAATCGTGCACAACCTGGTCGCTGTCGTTCAGCCCCGGCAGGGCGGCAGAGCCCGCCGCATTATCAGCGCCGATCGGGTGCGAGATCTGCGGCTCGGTGCTCGCCTGCGGGGGCGCCGCGGCAGGTACGACCGGCGTCGCCGCAGCGGGGCGGTGTCGCGACGCGTACCAATACCAGCCAGCGAAGGCGATCACGACCGCGACCACGATCCCGATAAGCCACGCTACTTTGCGGCGCGCCGAGCTCTCAAGATCCTCTTCCCACATCCTCCGACACCTTCAGGTCAAGGGACGAGTTGGTCACTTTACTCCTATGGCCAGCACCGCGCGCAGGTCGCGCGCATACAGCCAGCCCGCGCATCACCGACTGTACGGTGTGTGAATCTAAGCGCGCGGACTCCTCGTGAGCCTGCGGCTGTGCTTCAATCGCACCATGCCCGCTGCGTTCCACCCTGCCGTTGCCCAATGGTTCGGACGCACGTTCGCTGCGCCCACGCCCGCGCAGAGCGCGGCGTGGCCGGCGATCGCAGCGCAGCGTCACGTGCTGATCGCAGCCCCCACGGGTTCGGGCAAGACACTCGCCGCATTCCTGGCGGTGATCGATGAACTGGTGCGCACCGGTGTCGCAGCCGCGGGGCACCTGCCGGACCAGACGCTGGTGGTGTATGTCTCGCCGCTCAAGGCGCTGTCCAACGACATTCACCGCAACCTCGAGGCGCCGCTCGCCGGCATCCGCGCGCAGCTGCGCGCGCTGGGTTTGCCGGACGTCGACATCCGCACTTTCGTGCGCACCGGCGACACGCCCCAGCACGAGCGCGCGGCGATGCGCAAACGCCCGCCCCACATCGTGGTAACCACCCCTGAGTCGCTGTATATCCTGCTCGGTTCCGAGTCCGGCCGGCGCATGCTCGCGAGCACCCGCACGGTGATCGTGGATGAGATTCATGCCATGGTCGGAGCCAAGCGCGGCGTGCATCTGTCGCTCACGCTCGAGCGGCTCGAGGCGCTTACCGGCAGGCCGCTCACGCGTGTGGGCCTGTCCGCCACGCAGAAGCCCATCGGGGACGTGGCCCGATTCCTCGTCGGCACACGCAAGCTGCGCGCCGATGGCGCAGCCGACTGCACCATTATCGACTCGGGGCACGTGCGCGAACGCGATCTGCAGCTGGAGATTCCCGCCGCGCCGCTCGAGGCGGTGATGTCCGGGGAAGTCTGGACGCAACTGTATGACCGCCTGGCGCAGCTCGTGACCGAGCACCGCACTACGCTGGTATTCGTCAACACCCGGCGGCAGGCCGAGCGCATCGCCCGGCATCTGTCCGAGCGCCTCGGCGAGCAACACGTCACCGCGCACCACGGCAGCATGGCAAAGGAATCGCGGCTGGACGCGGAAGAGCGCCTCAAGCGCGGCGAGTTGCGCGCGCTGGTTGCCACCGCATCTCTGGAGCTCGGGATCGACATCGGCGAGGTGGATCTGGTGTGCCAGCTCGCCTCGCCGCGCTCGATCGCCGCCTTGCTGCAGCGGGTCGGCCGCTCCGGTCACTCGCTGGGCGGCACGCCCAAGGGGCGACTGTTTCCGCTGTCACGCGATGACCTGGTGGAATGCGCAGCGCTGCTGGCCGCGGTGCGCCGCGGGGAGCTCGACCGGCTCGTCATGCCGGTGGGCCCCCTGGACGTGCTGGCGCAGCAGATCGTCGCGGAGGTCGCGGCGCGCGAATGGGACGAGCAGAGTCTGTATGCGCTGGTGCGCGGGGCGTATCCGTATCGCGATCTCGAGCGCGCCCAGTTCGATGAAGTCCTGCGCATGCTCGCCGAAGGCTACAGCACGCGCCGCGGCCGGCACGGGGCACTCATACATCACGACGGCGTGAACCATCTGGTCAAGGGACGGCGCAGCGCGCGACTGACCGCCCTCACCAGCGGCGGCACCATTCCCGACAACGCCGACTACCAGGTCATTCTCGAGCCGCAGGCGCAGTTTGTCGGCACGGTGAACGAGGATTTCGCGGTCGAGAGCCTGCAGGGCGATGTCTTCCAGCTGGGCAATGTGTCCTACCGCATCCTGCGCGTGGAGCAGGGCCGGATCCGCGTCGAGGATGCGCGCGGTGAGCCGCCCTCGATTCCGTTCTGGCTCGGCGAGGCGCCCGGGCGGACCGACGAGCTGTCAGCGAGCGTCTCGCGGCTGCGCCTGGAGCTCGAGGCGCGGCTGGATGAGGGACTCGAGGCGGCGACGCAGTGGCTCGCGGCGCAGGCCGGCATCGCAGCAGCCGCTGCGGTGCAGCTGGTGAACTATCTGGCCGCCGCGCGGGCCGCGCTCGGGGCGCTGCCGACCCAGCAGACCGTCATTTTCGAACGCTTCTTCGACGAAGCCGGCGGCATGCAGCTGGTCATTCACTCGCCCTTCGGCAGTCGCATCAATCGCGCCTGGGGACTGGCCCTGCGCAAGCGCTTCTGCCGCTCGTTCAACTTCGAGCTGCAGGCGGCGGCGACCGAGGACACCATCGTGTTGTCGCTGACGACGGCGCACAGCTTCGAGCTGGCCGAGGTCGCCCGTTATCTTCATTCCAGCACGGTGCGGCCGCTGCTGGTGCAGGCGTTGTGCGCCGCGCCGATGTTTCCGGTGCGCTGGCGCTGGAGCGCCGCGATCGCACTCGCCCTGCCACGCTACCGGGGCGGCAAGAAGGTGCCGGCACCGCTGGCGCGCATGGCGGCGGAAGACCTGCTGAGCGCGGTGTTTCCGGACCAGCTCGCGTGCGCCGAGAATCTCCCGGGCGAGCTCGAGATTCCCGATCATCCGCTGGTGCGCCAGACGATCCGCGACTGTCTCGAAGAGGCGATGGATATCGTGGGATTCGAGCGGCTGCTGCGCGCTCTGGAGTCGGGCCGCATCCAGGTCATCGCGCGCGATCTGACCGAGCCCTCGCCGCTCGCGCTGGAAGTGCTGTCCGCAAGACCTTACGCGTTTCTCGATGACGCGCCGCTGGAGGAGCGGCGCACCCAGGCGGTGATGAGCCGGCGCTGGCTCGACCCGCAGAGCGCCGCCGACCTCGGCAAGCTCGATGCCGATGCCATCCGCCGCGTGCGCGAGGAAGCCTGGCCCGACGCCGCCAACGCGGACGAGTTGCACGATGCGCTCCTGTGGCTCACGTTCCTGACTGAAGCAGAGCTCGAGCGCGGTGCGCTCTGGCCCGGGCTGATCGGCACCCTGGTCGCGCAGCAGCGGGTGACACGAGTCGGCGACGCGGGGGCGCGGCTGTGGGTGACGGCCGAGCGACTGCCGCTGTTCGCAGCCCTGTACCCGGATGCGACGCCTGAGCCCGCGGTGATCACGCCCGCGGCACACGCGCGCACCTTCAGCGCCGAGGCGGCGCTGGTGGAGGTGGTTCGCGGGCGTCTGGAAGGTCTCGGACCCACGACTGCGCCGGCGCTCGCGGCGGACCTCACCGTGCCGGCGGCGCGGGTCGAAGCCGCGCTCGCCGCGCTGCAGGCGGAAGGCTTCGCGATGCGCGGCGCATTCACCGCGGACGCGCCGGCAGCCACTGAGTGGTGCGAACGGCGGCTGCTGGCACGAATCCACCGCTACACCGTGCGGCGCCTGCGCGCGGAGATCGAACCGATCGAAGCGCGGGACTTTCTGCGCTTCCTGTTCGAGTGGCAGCGCGTCACGCCGGCGCTGCGCATGGAGGGACCCGACGCAGTGGGCGCAGTCCTGGCGCAGCTCGAAGGATTCGAAGCGCCGGCCAGCGCCTGGGAGACCGAGATCCTGCCCAACCGGATCAGCGAGTACGAACCCGCCTGGCTCGATGAGCAGTGCCTCGCCGGTCGTTTCGTGTGGACGCGGCTTGGCTCGCGCCGCAGCGACCCGGCGCGCGGCGCGGCGCCGGTGCGCGCCACGCCGATCGTGCTGCTCGCGCGGCGCAATGTGCGCCTGTGGTCAACCCTGACGGGGTCGGTGGAGGCGACGCACCTGTCGGCGAGCGCGCAGCGCGTGGCGCAATACCTGTCCGCGCACGGCGCATCCTTCTTCGATGAGATCGCAGCCGGGACCGGGCTGCTGCCCACGCAGACGGAGGAAGCGCTTGCGGAGCTGGTGGCGCTCGGCCTGGTGAACTCCGACAGCTTCGCGGGCCTGCGCGCCCTGCTGCTTCCCGCCGATCGCCGCAGACCCGCCATGGGCGGTCGGCGGCGGCGGCGCATCGCGCTGTTCGGGATGGACGCCGCGGGACGCTGGTCGAGGATCGCGCGCGGCCCCGGCAGCGCCGCTGCCGATCACGCACCCGGCGAGGAGACCGTCGAGCATCTGGTGCGCACGCTGCTGCGCCGCTGGGGGGTGGTGTTCTGGCGACTGTTGGCGCGCGAGGCCGATTGGCTGCCGCCGTGGCGCGATCTGCTGATGTGCTGCCGGCGCCTCGAGGCGCGGGGCGAGATTCGCGGCGGGCGCTTCGTCGCCGGCTTCACCGGCGAGCAGTACGCCGCGCCCGAGGCGATCGCCTTGCTGCGCGAGGCGCGCCGCAAGCCGCACGAGGGGCACTACGTGTCGCTGTCGGGCGCCGACCCGCTGAACCTGGTGGGCATCCTCACACCCGGTGCGCGCCTGCCCTCCCTGAGCGGTAACCGCCTGCTGTATCGCGACGGCGTGCCGATCGCGCTCCTGGCGGGGGGCGAGGTGAGCTTCCTGCAGGAGCTACCCGCGCAGCAACAGTGGGAAGCGCGCAACGTTCTGCTGCGCCGTCCGGTGCCCGCGGTGCTCGCAGACCTGGCCTGACACCCAAGCCTGACACCCAAGCCCTTCAGCTCTTCTTGTGATCGTCCTGCCACTTCTTCACGGCGGCGAGGGTGTTCTCGACGTGCTTGTCGGGATTCATAGCGGTATAGGAATAGATGATTTCCCCGCTCGGGGCGATCACGTAGGAAGTGCGATTGGCGTACTCGGGGTGAGAGGGCAGCACCGAATCGTAAGCCTTCATGATGCCGCCGTCCGCATCGGAGGCGACCGCGAACTTGTTGCGGCATTCGCTCACCGAGAAGCGGTTGAGCTTCTCGATCGGATCGTGGGACACACCGATGACCGTGGCGCCCAGTCCCTTGAACTTCGCCGTGGCTTCCGCGAATTCGTGCGCCTCGACCGTGCATCCCGGCGTGAACGCCGCCGGATAGAAATACAGCACCACCGGCCCCTTCTTCAGGGCGTCGGCCAGCGAGAACTTGAACTCCTTGCCCGCGAGCGATGCGTCGGTGCTGAAGTCCGGTGCCTTGGCGCCGTCGGGCAGGGCTCCGTAAGCCGGAATCGTGATCAGCACAGCGGTGAGTGCGGCAACGAATGGGCGTCGCATGATCGTCTCCCGTCGCAAGTGGGGCGAGGCTTCCTGAGGATCCTCAGGATCATCGGCCAAGACGCGCGTGCGCGCCAGTGCCGTGCTGCGAGCCGCGTTCCTGCGCGTAACCGACCAACTCGACATAGCCACGCCCGGCGATGTTGTGCCCGGCGCGCGTTCCGCTGACATCCACGGCGCCTTCCCAGTAATCAGGCGTGGTCCTGAGCTCCTGATCGGCGAGCACGGGACGCACGCTCACCTCGAGCGCCAGCGCGGGTACACGCATTCGCCACCGCGCCGGGTAGCGGGTCCCCTGCGCGTTGCTCCAGTGACCGGCGACCTCGATCGTCACCTCTTCATCGGACAATGGGCGGGAGCGACCGGAAGCCTCGACCCAGGTTCCGGCACTGTGCTGATCACGCGTGTCGTCCCGGTCGCGCAGTGCGTAAAACATCAGCGCGGTGCCGTCGTTCAGCTGCAGCGCGAACCAGTCCCAGCCCACCTGCTGCGCGCCCAGGCCACCGCTCCCCCACTCGCGATCGAGCCACGC